>JAZFRG010000199.1:0-5612 GCA_036445535.1 Sphingomonadales bacterium | reverse complement strand
CGCACGTCCCAAATAAGAACAGGGCCCTCCGGTAGCCGCGCAGACAAGCGCAGGGACCTGTTGAAAGAGGCGCTTGGTCTTTATCAGCAGGTTTGTCAGGAAAGGGGCAAGAAAACATCACGGTTGACTGCGTAACGCTAAAAAGGTACCATATAGGTTAAATATAATAATCTTTTATCCAAGGCGCCAGCTCCCGGCGCTTTTATTTTTTTTAAAGTATAACGTGAAAGGAAGTCGAATGAGCGCAGATGCCGCATGGCCCCTGCAAAAGGGGATTTTATTACATTTGAAGAGTTGTAAATCATTAAAACAACACCTGGGGGATCCCCCCCGAATTGTAGAACAAACCGAAAAAGCAGAGGTTTACCCAAAATTGGTTTTGGGAGATTCGTTTGCCAAAGCCTGGTCCAGTGCCACTTTTGAGGGCCAGGAGCATGATCTGAGGTTAAATTTGTGGACCGCGGATGGCGGCAGTGCAACGGCCAAGAAAATAGCAGGGGCGGTAATAGACCGATTGCACGACGCCGATTTTAAAGTCAAAGGCCACGCCCTTGTCGACCTGCAATTTGCCTCCTCCGAGACCCGGTATCTCGAGGAAAAGGGCATGTTTCATACCCATTTGGCCTTCAAGGCCCTTACCGTTTCGGATTAATCAGGAACACCCGGTGGTCGCGCCGCAGGTGTCGCATTTGAGGCACGTGCCATTCCGAACCAGCGTGAAATTACCGCATTCATCGCAGGCATCGCCTTCATAACCCTTCATTTTGGCCTGGGCGCGAAGCATACTCTCATTTGACGCCGCAGCGGTCATACCGCCACCGCCGGAGGCGACCTTTTTGCCGGCTTCCTCGTTCAAAACAAAAAGGTTGTTCCTGACATATCCGGAAGAAGTCCCCTGCAATGAGGCTTCTTCCGTCTCCTTGCCGGGTCGGTCGCCGGCGCCGCGGCCGACCGTGGTTTGTTTGATATCCTCTTCAGTGGCGTGGGACAGATCGGTCCGGCCCATGTAGGAAATCGCCAGTTCGCGGAAAATGTAGTCCAGCACCGAGGTCGACATCTTGATGGCATCGTTGCCCTGGACCAGACCATTGGGCTCAAACCGGGTGAAAATATAGGCATCGACAAACTCATCCAAGGGCACGCCGTATTGCAGGCCGATCGAGATCGCGATCGCGAAATTGTTCATGAGCGATCTGAAAGCGGCACCTTCCTTGTGCATATCAATAAAAATTTCCCCGATTTTGCCGTCATCATACTCCCCGGTCCTCAAATATACTTTATGCCCGCCCACGGTGGCTTTCTGGGTGTAACCCTTTCGCCTTTGCGGCAGTTTATCTCGTCTTTGTACCCGATGCACGAGACGCTCAACAATCACCTGGGCCTTCTCAGCAACCGGCTTATCGAGATCCTCTTCGGTTAAAATGGCGGAGGACAAAGGCTGGCTCAATTTTGAGCCATCGCGGTAAAGCGCGTTGGCCTTGACCCCCAAAGACCACGACAACTCGTAAGCTTTGCGGCAATCTTCGACCTTGGCCACATGGGGCATGTTGATGGTCTTTGAAATTGCCCCCGAGATAAAGGGTTGGGCGGCCGCCATCATTTTAATATGGGCATTTGTTGAAAGGGAGCGGGTGCCGGTCTTGCCGCACGGATTGGCACAATCAAAGACGGCCAAATGTTCCTCTTTCAAATGCGGGGCCCCCTCAAGGGTCATGGCACCGCAGCAATAAATATTAGCCTCTTCAATCTGGGTCTTTGAGAAGCCAAGGTGGCGGGCCAGATTAAACGACATATCAGAAAGCTGGCTGTCGTCCAGTTTCAAAACATCCCGACAAAATTCATCGCCAAAGGTCCAGCGGTTAAAGACAAAACTAATGTCAAAGGCAGATCCCAGGGCCGCTTCAAGCTTTTCAAGCTCTTCATCGCCAAATCCCTTTTCCCTTAAAATCTCATGGTTGATCCCGGGCGCGTCTTTCAAGGTCCCGGTGCCGAGCGCAAAGGAGATGATATCTTCACGGTCATTTTTGGAATAGCCGAGGGTTTCCAGTGCCAAAGGCACCAACCGATTGATGATTTTAAAGTAACCGCCACCGGCCAGCGTTTTGAATTTCACCAGGGCAAAATCGGGCTCAATCCCGGTGGTGTCGCAATCCATCACCAGACCAATGGTCCCGGTCGGGGCGATGACGGTGGTTTGGGCATTCCGAAAGCCGTGCTTTTCGCCCAGCTGATAAGCATCCGCCCAGGCCGAAACCGCCGCTTTTGCCAAGCCCTGATCAGGGTTGTCTTTAGCTTTCAAGGGGACCGGCAGGGTGCTTAGAGCTTCATATCCTTTTGCTTTGCCCTCAGCGGCGCGCTTGTGGTTTCTAATGACCCGCAGCATTTGGTCTTTGTTCTCGCCGTAGCCCTCAAAGGCCCCCAGCTTGGAGGCCATCTCGGCAGAGGTTTTATAGGAAATTCCGGTCATAAGCGCAGAGAGGGAACCGCCCAGCGCCCGACCTTCATCAGAATCATAAGAAAAGCCAGCACTCATAATCAAACCGCCAAGATTAGCGTAACCAAGGCCCAAGGTCCTGTATTTATAGGATAATTCGGCAATTTCCTTGGCCGGGAACTGGGCCATCAAGACCGAAATTTCCAGAATAATAGTCCACAGCCGGACGGCATGGGTAAAGCCTTCGACATCAAAAGAGCCATCCTTATTCCTGAAGGTCATCAGGTTCAAAGAAGCCAGATTGCACGCGGTGTTGTCCAAAAACATATATTCCGAACACGGGTTCGAAGCCCGGATCGGGCCCCCGGCCGGGCAGGTGTGCCAGTCATTGATGGTGGTGTCGAACTGGATCCCGGGATCGGCACACATCCAGGCGGCCTCACTGATATCATCCCACAAATCACGGGCCTTCAGGGTTTTGGTGACCTTGCCATCGGTTCTTTGTTTCAAGGACCAATTGGCATCGTTTTGAATTGCTTTCATGAAATCATCGGTGACCCGAACGGTGTTGTTGGAATTCTGCCCGGCGACGCTCCGATAAGCCTCATCGTCCCAACCGGTGGTATAGGTTTGAAATTCCATTTCCTTGTAGCCTTGCCTGGCAAAGCTGATCGCGCGCTCGATATAATTATCCGGAACAAAGGATTCTTTTGCCGAGACGATAGCGTTTTTCAGGTCAAAATTTTCTTTCGGATCAAAGGCACCATCGCCCTCAATGTCGGTCTGGGTGCAGGCAGCCAGAACGCGTTTCAGCATCGCCTCAATGGTTTTAGAGCCGGCCACCAAAGCCGCGACCTTTTCTTCTTCCCTTACTTTCCAGGAAACAAATTCCTCAACATCCGGGTGATCGATATCAACGATCACCATCTTGGCCGCGCGCCTTGTGGTGCCGCCGGATTTTATGGCCCCAGCCGCCCGGTCGCCTATTTTCAGAAAACTCATCAGGCCGGAAGACTGGCCGCCGCCGGACAAGGGCTCACCGCTTCCCCTGAGATTTGAGAAGTTGGAACCGGTGCCCGAGCCGTATTTAAAGAGCCGGGCTTCGCGGGTCCATAAGTCCATAATCCCGCCCTCGTTCACGAGATCATCGGAAACGCTTAAAATAAAGCAGGCGTGGGGCTGGGGGTGCTCATAGGCACTTTCCGATTTTTTCACCTGGCCGGTTTTGTGGTCAACATAATGATGCCCTTGCGCCGGGCCATCGATGCCGTAGGCCCAATGAATGCCGGTATTAAACCATTGCGGCGAATTGGGCGCCGCCATTTGCGCCGCCAGCATGTAACGCATTTCATCATAAAACGCCTTGGCGTCTTTCTCAGATGCAAAATAATCACCCTTCCAGCCCCAATAAGCCCAGGTGCCGGCCAACCGGTCAAAGACTTGCTTGGAACTTTTCTCATGGCTAGAGCGCGCTTCTTCGGGAAGTTTTTTCAGGGCTGCCTCATCGGGCACACTCCGCCACAGGAATTCCGGAACGCCTTTTTCCTTGACCCTTTTAAGCGCCGTGGGGATGCCCGCTTTTCTGAAATACTTTTGCGCCAAGACATCGGTTGCGACCTGCGACCAGGTGTCTGGAACCTCGACCTCGCCCATATCAAAAACCACCTTGCCATCCGGATTCTTAATCAGGCTGGAGGATTTTTTGAAATTCATTTCCGCGTACGGGGAGCGGCCTTCGGTGGTGAAATGGCGCAAAATTTGCATGTTCATGACCCTTTGTCATTTGCGGTTTTCTTAACGGTCTTTGCTGCCAGGGGAGGTATTTTTCCCTTGGGAGAACAGTGTACAGAAATACCATATCTTCTGCAAACGATTTTGTTTATCACAACACCTTGTGGAAACGGCCTTTCCATGGGGGTTTGGGGGTGTCTTTTTGGGCGGGGCGGAAATTGTGAGGTTATTTCCTTTTCACCCGGCCAAATTTTACCAAAAACACCCCTCCGAGTCGTTTTTACCCCCCAAAATGGGGAGGGGAAACCTTCTTTAAATGTGTATGATCCCGTTATACCGTTCGGGTAATTTTGTACCCTATTAGTTTTAGTAATTTTGTACTCTAATTGTTTAAGTAATTTTGTACTCTAATATTTTAAACAGTGATCAAGCCATAACGCTGGGCTTTCGAGACCGCATGGGTTTTGTTGCTGGTCTCAAGCTTTCGCATCACCGATTTTAGGTGGGTTTTTGCAGTTTCTTCTGAAATGCCCATGATTTGGGCTGTTTCCCATAAGGTCTTGCCGCGCGCCGCCCATTGCAGGCATTGGAGCTCACGGGGACTTAATCCCGGGTTTGGGCGGGGTTTTGGCTTCAAAATATTTTCCCAAACGGTCGCGTGATAATAAATCCCCAGCAAATGAATTTCGTTTTTATGAACGTCCCAGACTTTTTGCAGATCTGATTTGGAACCATCAAAAACCAGCGCCATGATGGCAAATTCTCCGTTTGGTGCATGGATAGGTATAACAGCACCCCTCAGTATCCCAAACTTCTCAGCCTGTTTGAAAAACTTCCTCTGCTGGGCGGTCGCTGTTTCAGCTACTTCAGAACTATCCCAAAGAAAGGGGAGCAAGCTGGATTTGGCCTTCTGAACAAGGGGATCGACGTAAAGAAAGCTATTTTTCACGTAAGTATCAAGCCATTTCTTGGGGTATGTGGTTTGGACAAAATTGGCCTGGATAAATGGCCCCTTATCAGATTTTGGAGGATTAAACCCGATATAGGTAAATTTGGTAAACTGATAACGCCCCAGAACGTTAGCCGTTTGGGTTTTGAGCTTTTCCGGGTCATCAAACTGAAGAACCTGGTCCAAAAATTTTTCTAAATCACTACCCACGTGTTTTAATCCAACTTTCTAAGGGTTAACGGCCTACCATAAACCTGGCGAAAGTGAAAATACATAAAATTTTTAAAACCAACCACAAACCGGCTACGAGTTGGTTTGCAAATGCTTCACATTTCTTTGACCAATTGTGGGTTTTAGGGTAGCTTTTTGAATTGAAAAGTGGGGAATGAAGGTTTAGTGCAAAATTTCTTTGCAGAATTAAAGCGCAGAAAAGTCGTCCGGGTGGCGATTGCCTATGCTGTTGTCAGCTGGGTGATCCTGCAGTTCGTTGATATTATC
>JAZFRG010000198.1:0-6023 GCA_036445535.1 Sphingomonadales bacterium | reverse complement strand
CCATCGGGCCCGCCAAATTCCCCCAGTTGCGCCAAAATTTCGCCGCGCTTCATCAGGAAGGCTCTTAAAACTTCCTGAAAACCGTCCTCGTTGGTTTGCCCGGCAATGTGGTTAAAGGCATTGAACAGGGCCTCCCGTCCCTTCTCTCCGGCCCCGTCCATGACCGCATCCGAGGCTTCTTTCAGAAAGCCCGCTGCGGTGCGCTCATCCATAACCTTGAAGTGGGGTGCCAAACGCGCCTCAAGGGGAAAGCGCGACAAAAGCGACTGACAAAACGAATGGATGGTCTGGATTTTAAGACCCCCCGGAATATCAAGAACGGTGGCAAAAAGGGTGCGGGCAAAGGCCATCATTTTGGCATCCGGTTTCTCGCCCGTCAGGCCGTTAATTTTTGAAGCCAGTGTGTTTTCGGGGGCCAACGCCCATTCTCCCAGGATATCATAAATCCGGTTGGCCATCACCGCCGCCGCCGCCTTGGTATAGGTCAGGCACAAAATGTGATCGGGCTTGGTGCCGGTGACCATCATTCTTAAAACCCGGGAGGTCAGGACGTGGGTTTTGCCGGTTCCGGCTGAGGCACCAACAAAAATGGTGTGCGTGGGCTCGGTGGCAGCGGCCTGCCTTTGGGTCAGGGCGGTCATTTGCTTTTCACCTGATTTTGCCATTCGTGGTAACGGGATAAGGGGTCATAATCGCCAAACCTGTGGCCGCTGGGGTCGGGCACGGCAAGGTAAGGGTTTTTCTCCTCTGCGAAATGATTAATGAGCGCCAAAAGCCCAGCGCGCGCGGCCAGAATTGTGGTTTCCAAATCCTTGGATGTTGCCTTGATCTCAAGTTTGACCCCGGGCTTGCCGACATTCCAAAACTCTAAGCCTGCCACCGCCCCTGCTTTAATGTCTTTGAACCCGCCTTCCTCGGCAATCACAGCTTCTAAGGGCAATTGCGGTTTTTTGCCCCGCGCCATGTCGGCACCTGAGGGCAGCACCCCGCTTTTGTAATCAATGATATAAAGCCCGCTACCTTCGATTTTTCTATCCACCCGGTCCGCGGTTGCGGTTACTCTGAATGGCTGCTTGGCGCCCTCTAGATCAAAGAACCCTTTAACCTCGGCTCCGGCAATTTCATAGGTTCCTTCGCGGGTTTTCTGGTGGTGGATAAAAGCCCCCGCCACTTCCCTAAAGCGGGGCCACCAAAAAGCCTTGATGGCAGGGCGGGTAAACCCCTGTTCCTCGAAAATCCGGTTTCCGGTATCGAGCAACGCATCAAGCGGGTTTTCGGGCAGTTTAAAATTATTTTCCCTGAAAAAGACTTCAAAAATTTTATGCAATAGCAAGCCTTTGTCGGCGGCCCCCGGGTCGGCTTCCAGGTCTTCCAGGGGCTTAACCTTCAAAATGTATTTGGCAAAAATTGAATAAGGGTCGTGGACCAGCTTCTCGATATTGGTGACCGATAACCCTGTTGGTCTTTTCCGAACAGGCGGCCTTGGCGTGGGCGGGAGAAGGGTTACGGTTTCCTCCGGCTGTTCCAAGGCCCCAAACCATGCCAGCCAGGGGTGGCGGCCACCGGGAAGTTTTCCACCCATTAGGGCCTGGGCGCGCTGGATCCAGCGGCTGGGTGTTGTTGGGGTCCCGGCAACTTTTTTTGAGCGGGTCAAAACCACTTCTTTTGCCCCGGCGGCTAAATAAAAATCGTGGGCCGACTGGCCGACCCGAAAGTCTGGGGTTGGCAGACCCAGCTCAGACCTCATTTCCCGGCTCATCCACGGGTCCGCAGTTCCCTCTGGCGGCCAGGTGCCTTCATTAAGCCCACCGAGAATGACCAGATCCGGGTTTTGCAAACGGGCCTCAAGGGTGCCCCAGATAAACAGGCGGGGATGGTTAGAAAAAGGTCTCCGAACTTGGGGACCCTCCATCAGCGCCCTCAAAATACCAGGATATTCGGCACCGTCAATTTTACCAAGGGCGGGGGCATCCTCCCCCAAATCTTTCAAAAATTTGCCCAGGATCTCGCCATTGCTACCGAACCAAATTTTTGAATTCTCGCCTCCAAATTCTAGGCTCAAAACTATAACTGCATCAATATGGGCTTTCAAAACTTTAGAAAAAGAAACTGGGTTTTTATGCAAAAGTTTAGCAAGAACAGAAGCTTTGCTCGAAAGGGTTTTCAGCATCCCCAGAAGCGCCGTTTTTTCAGGTAATTTTTTTGCGGCCGAGATTTTTTTCTCTAACCCCGGTAGGCCACTGCCGGGGGCCACACCCCGTAAAATCTTGCGATCCAGTGTCCGGGCCAGTTTCAATAGGGTTTCGCGCCCCATCCCCAGCGTAGTCAGCGGGTGTTTTAGAAAGGCCAACAAGGGAACCGGCGAAAAATTGCTGCCAACCATTTCGGTTAAAAGGTTAAAAAAGGCCCCCGGGGGGGTGGTTAAAAGGGCCACGCCGGCGCTGTCATCAACCTCCAAATTCCAGCGCTGGAGTTCTTCTCTAACCCTCTCCGCCAACCCTCGGTCAGGGGTTACCAGGGCCGCGGTTTTGTCCTCAAATTCCAGGGTTTCACGAAGGATAAGCGCAATCACACCGGCCTCGGCCTGGGGCTGGGGACATTCAACCACACTCAGGCTTTTGGCCACCGCCCGTTGATCAAATTTTTGTTTGTGCCAACCCGCAGTTATAGGCGCGGGGACCATCGCCTTTCTGAAAAAGTCCAACCGGGTTTTCACGTTTTTTCCGGGCCCCAACCCCAAGGGCCAATCGGGTACTTTTCCGCGGTTCAGGTTCAAGGCTTCAAGGGTGGTTTTCATAACAAATTGAGGGTGGCTTTCTTCGATAAAATCCCAAGCTTCAATATCCATTTCCCGATCAAGCCCGGGCAAAAGAACCAGTCCCCTGGGCAATTTTGAAATCGCTTTTAAAAGCTCTCTTGTTATTGGCACCGAACCGGTAGACCCTGCTGCAATCACCGGGGTTTGGGGTGGGTTGATTTGCCAGGTCTTAATCAACCTTTTGATCAATAATATCCGACGTGCAACCGGGTCCATCAACCCCAGTTCTTTAAGCCTTGATGGCCAGGTTCTGGAAACAATTTTCAGGAAAGCCAAAATTTCCTGCCAATGGTGGGCATAGGTTTCGGGGGCCAGGGTTTCCAATTTGTCGAAGGCCAAGCCAGCATTTTGCATTTGGTCAAGCAAACGGCCAAGCTCGCCAGCCAGCATTAGCCGCTCCGGGCAACTTAAAGCCCCCAGGCCGGTAGATTTACCCAGCTTTTTTATTTCCAATTGAAGCCAAAACTTACGGGCATTGGTTGAGATCGCCGGGGGTAAATCCAGATCGTCGGGGAGGATAGCCAGCGCGCCGATTAAAATGTCATCCTCTTCGGGCTTACCAATAGGCTTAAGGATGGGGAGCAGTTTTGATTTGCCCCCAGATTGTTTCATTAAATGACCTTGAAAAGCTCTGATTGAGCGCTGGTTGGGTAGGAAAAGTGTCACCTCAGGGGCGGCAAACCCCAACTCCGCCTCAATATTATCAAGCCCATCCGAAAGTGCCGTTAAAAAGTCTGCCCCGGCCGGGACAGTAAAGATATTAGGACCCTTGCCAAAAAGCTTTGTCACAAAGACCCCTTTCCGGCCTCACCAATAGCGCCTGGAGTTCCTATATGAAACCACGGGCAAGAGGATATTTGACCCTTTAAATCGCCGCGCTGAAGGGCCTTGTCATAGATGGTATTAAGAGAAAATACCTGATCATCCACCCCTTCAAAAAGTATCGGGTCAAGAATTTGCAGGCCGGTAAAGACATAGGGTGCCTCCGGGCGCTCCCCGCGCCGGGATAAAAGACCATCCGGAGACATAAAAAAATCGCCGGGGCCTTCAAAACCGTTTGCCCGCTGGGTCTCCTCGACCAACAGCAATGCCCCCTCGCCCTGATAAGTTTTGGTTAGAGCAACATAAGGGTTCGGGGAGGAAGGCTCAAAAAAAGCATCAGAGTTGGTGACTATAAAAGGCCTGTCCTCAAAGTGTTTCAGTGCCTTTTTAACGCCGCCGCCAGTGTCTAATAGGGTTTTTGTTTCATCAGAAAAAATAATCCGGTCCGCAAGCGGATGACGGAAAAGATAATCCTTAAGCGGGCCGGGTTTATAATGAAGATTAACGACGATTTTTTCAGGGTTCAGGGCGGCCAAAAAATCCAGGGTGTGGCCGATCAGGGGTTTGCCGGAAACTTTAACCATGGGCTTTGGGATTTCATCGGTGAGCGGGCGCATTCGCTGGCCCAGCCCGGCGGCCAGGATCATAACATTAAAGGGGTTTTTATTTGGGCCTGTCATAGCCTGGTACCTTACAATAAAACCGGGCTGAGACATCAGAAATTTTAAACCAGGGGGCGGCCTCTCACAGCGGCTGGCACCATTTCGTCAAACCAGGCCTTGGCTTTGCTTAGCGCGGGGTGTTTCAGGTTTTCTTCCAACAGCGTCCAGACATGGGGGATCATCGCCGGGTATTCCGCCTTGCCATCGCGCCGCCAAAGTCTGGTGAAAATTCCGATAATTTTGGTGTTTCGCTGGGCCCCTAAAATTTGGTAGGCGGCTCGGAAACTTGCTTCATTTTGGTTTCCGGTCTGGGCCAGATAATAATTTACCATGGCGTCTTCCAGTTTGGGCTTAAACGGCCGTCTGGCATCTTGCAAAAGCGAAACCAGGTCATAAGCGGGGTGGCCCAAAAGGGCATCCTGGAAATCAAGGAGGCCGATTTTGCCAATTCCTTCTCGTTCGGGTAGCCACATCAGGTTATCGGCATGATAATCCCTAAGCGTTAAAACGGAATTATCCGGGGTCACTTTCTCAAAAAGGGGTGGCCAAATTTTTCTTAAAATTGCTATCCTGGTATCCTCCCGTTTCCCGGTCACTTCGGATAAGTACCACTCTGGAAACAGGAAAAGTTCGGAAAACAGGACGGTCTGGTCATACCGACCAAGTTTAAAATTCTTTTCATCAGGGATCCGTAAACTAGAAGGGGGTTTATCCCTGTGAAGGGCAACCAAAACATCGACGGCGGCCCGGTAAAGTGCGATTTCCAACTTTGGGTCCATCGATAAAACCCGGTTAAAGGTATTATCCCGTAGATCCTCCAAGAGCAGGAGGCCGTTCTCAAAATCTGCCTTTAGAATTTCTGGTGCAGAAAAACCTTGACCCTTCAGATGTTTTCCTATGGCAACAAATGGCCGACAATCTTCCTGGGCTGGTGGGGCATCCATCAAGACCAGACTATCGCCATTTTTGGTTATCCTCTCATAGCGGCGAAAAGAGGCATCCCCAGCCAAGGGCGTGCGCTTTGAACCTTCGGGGATGAAGGTGTTAATGAGGGTGTCGCGGTGAGCCCTGGTCATACGCGGATCAGATTTAAGTTTTTAAGACGCTTGTCCCAGGTTTTATCGCCCAAAACAGAGGCGTTTCTTAAGGTTGCTTTGGATCCCTCCTGAAGGCTGATGATCAACCCGTAACCAGGCAAGGCTTCCCCCAAACGCTCCGGCCATTCCACCAGCAGGATTGAGGTATGGGCGTCTTCCAACCCCAGTTCTCTGATCTCGTCGGTGGCTTCCACCCGGTAAAGGTCGACGTGAAGGATTTCTGGATAGGGGTCATGGGGCTGGTAAGGCTGGATCAGGTTATAGGTTGGGCTGGGGACATCCAGATCAGCTTCCCCCATAGCAGTCCGAATTAAAGATCTGGCAAATACTGATTTGCCGGCACCAAGCTTACCCGTAAGGCCGATAAAATCTCCTGCCTTTAGAAGCGGGGCTAAAAGGTGCCCGAGGCGGGAAAGCTCCTCTTCATTTAAATCTTCAAATGATAAAATCTGGTCCGTCATTACCTGAAAATACCCTTAAGGTTCATTAAAATATTTTTTGGGTTGGTTGCGGGATATCCGGCACAAAATGGTGCTTTCTTTATCGGGCCTGAGGCCAAAATCAACCACACCACCGTGCAGTTTCAGGGTACTCCCGGCAAGCGACAAACGTAAGCCCAAAGCA
>JAZFRG010000197.1:0-2866 GCA_036445535.1 Sphingomonadales bacterium | reverse complement strand
TTACAATTTTCAAGCCTTCAAGGGAAAACCCGGCTGGCACGGTATTTTTTGCAAATTCAATATAACGCCCGGTGACATCCTCTAGCCGTTGCGCGCGACCGGTATGTTCAGGCGCGGGAAAGTCATCGTCAAAGGCACTATCAACCAGTTTTTCAATTTCCAGTTCCACCGCATCGCAAAGCTTGTACCCATCGGGGCCAAATAGTTTGAGGCCATTGTCGTAAAAAGGATTGTGTGAAGCCGAGATCATAACCCCTAAATCAGCGCGCATTGATTTAACCAGCATAGCGACGCCAGGGGTCGGCACCGGCCCAACCATGATGACATCCATGCCAACCGCAACAAACCCTGCTGCCAAAGCGGGTTCATAAATATAGCCTGAGCGTCGGGTATCCTTGCCAATAACAACCCGGTGCTGGTGATCGCCACGGGTGAAATAACGGCCCGCGGCCATGCCCACTCGCATCACCGTTTCTGCAGTAATTGGCAGGGTATTGACCCGGCCACGGATCCCGTCAGTACCAAAATATTTATGTTTTTTAATCAACGTTTTTTCCTTGCTCGCCGTTCTAACCCAAACCCTAAAAATAAGAAATGGTGAAAATGGGGCGAACCCTAGTTCTTTATTTGCGAATACTTTAACTGAAAGAAGTTATTGTTTGGTAAACGTCCATGGCATTTCTCATTTCTGCGGTATCATGGCAGCGAATTATTTGCGCGCCTTGGGATAAGGCAAAAAGAGAGGCAGAGAGTGAGCCTGCAAGCCGATCTTTGGGGTTTTCGACCCCGGTTATTTCCCCGATAAAGCGTTTTCGAGAAACCCCTGCTAAAACCGCCACGCCAAGCGTCTGAAACATAGACAGGCCCTTCAATACCGTTAAATTGTGGGAAAGATTTTTTCCAAATCCAACCCCGGGATCAACAATTAACCTTTCCCGGACAATTCCAGCGGCCTCACAAGCCAAAATTCTGCCCTCAAGATAATCAAAAACCTCCAGGAGAACATCCCCGTATTTCGGGCTTTTTTGCATATCGCCCGGGCTCCCCTTAGCGTGCATCAGGATAATTCCCGGGGCATTTTTTGCCACCTTTATGGAATTTTCATCAAAGGTCAGCGCAGAAACATCGTTAATTAGTAGCGCCCCGGATTTTAACGCCTGGCCCATTACTTCTGATTTTCTGGTATCGATGGAGACTGGACCCGGCAAATCGGTGAGGCCACTCAAAACAGGTTTTAATCGTTTTAATTCTTCATCGCCGCGAACCAGCGTGGCTCCTGGCCGGGTCGATTCCCCCCCCACATCCACGATGTCGGCGCCTTCTTTAAAAAGGGCTTTTGCCCGGGCGATCGCCTCATCCTCTTTTAAATAATCACCGCCGTCGGAAAAACTGTCGGGGGTCAAGTTCAAAATGCCCATCAAAACAGGCTTTTCAAAAGACAAAGCGCCAATGGGTTTTCTTAGGCTAGTCAGGTTTGAAAATTGCTTATCAAACTTTTCATTCAAATTTTCTGGCAATTGGGCCTTTAAACTATCAAGACTGGTTAGGGGATAGACCCCCTCATAAATGCGCCCACCCCTGGCCGCCAGAATTATAGAAATGGCATTAAAAAAGAGCGGACCCCCGGCCAAAGGAAAAGACAAGCCCAAGGCCTTTGGCCCAAGCCCCTCAGGCTTTAAATAAAGCCGGGTGTCATCAGTTAGATTTTTAAGGGGAAGAGAATTTTCCACCAAGTACTCCCAGAATACGAACCCTAACCCTCAGGCTGAGGTTCGGCCCCGAAATCCTTATCCTTGGCTGCCTTTTTCTTGCGCCCTGCGCTGGGCACAGACCCCTTAACCTGGTTTTTGCCTTTAGACATTTCAGGTTCATCCGGGCTAGGCCGATCAATTTTCTTATTCTTGATCAGATCATTAATTTCCTGGCCCGTCAGGGTTTCGTATTCCAAAAGGGCATTGCCGATTTTGTCCAGTTTTTTGCGGTGCTTGATAATAATCTTTTCAGCGTGATCATAAGCGTCGTCGACAAAATGTTTAACTTCCTCGTCGATTAGCCGGGCGGTTTCCTCGGATACGTTTTGTTGTCTTGCAACCGAATGGCCAAGAAAAACTTCGCCCTCATTTTCATGGTAAAGCAGCGGACCCAATTTATCAGACATGCCGTATTGGGTAACCATGGCGCGCGCCATTTTTGTCGCCATTTGAATGTCAGAGGCGGCCCCGGTGGTTACCTTGTCATAACCAAAAACCTGCTCCTCAGCAATTCGGCCGGCCATCAAAATGGCTAATTTTTGGTGCATTTGCTCACGGCTGGTTGAAAGCTGATCATGTTCAGGCAATTGCATTACCATCCCAAGCGCCCTGCCTCTCGGAATTATCGTAGCCTTATGGATAGGGTCTGCCGCCGGACTTAAAGCTGCCACCAGGGCATGCCCGGCTTCATGGAAGGCGGTATTTCGGCGTTCTTCTTCGGTCATAACCATGGACCGGCGCTCAGCACCCATCATGACCTTGTCCTTGGATGTTTCAAATTCTGCCATTGAGACCAGGCGTTTGCCTTTTCGGGCCGCCAAAAGGGCTGCCTCGTTGACTAGATTTGCCAAATCGGCGCCTGAAAATCCAGGCGTGCCCCGGGCAATAATTCTGGGGTTTACGTCAGGGGCAAGCGGCACTTTTCTCATATGCACTTCAATAATTTTCTCACGGCCAATAATATCTGGCAACGGGACGACAACCTGGCGGTCAAAGCGGCCGGGCCTGAGTAACGCCGGGTCCAAAACGTCCGGCCGGTTGGTTGCCGCGATCAGAATAATACCTTCATTGGTTTCAAAGCCATCCATTTCAACCAAAAGCTGGTTTAGGGTTTG
>JAZFRG010000196.1:0-5212 GCA_036445535.1 Sphingomonadales bacterium | reverse complement strand
TTGACGATTTCTTTCCTGATCTTTTTTCAGGCTCCGCCAATTTTTATTATTGCCGCCAACTTTATCCTCAGGCCATTCCTGAAAGGAGCCAGTTAGTTTTTGAGGCCCTTCCAAGCCATTTAAAATTCTAAAAAGAAATCCTTAGGGCCCTTGTTTTGGCCACTTTTTTGGGTTCAAAAACGTTTCAGGAAGGGATCAGAGCTTAAAAGACCCGAGAAAGAATATCGGCAAAATGCAGCGAGAACGTCGTCCAATAGAGCGCCGCATAAAGCCCAACGAGGATCAATAATTTAAAACTTACATTCACAGTTTTTGGTTCCTTATTCTTCTCTAGTGGCCCAAACTTAGCCGGGAAAGCTTAAAAAAGCTTTAATTCCCTAAAAGAAATGAACGCAATAGTTAAAGCCTGGTTACTTTAAAAAATGGGGGAATTATTTAAAACGCCCCCCCTTTAAGGGATTTATAGCTAAAGAATTTAATAAAATGAAATAAATAATATTTTTTTTATTTATATGTACTTACGTTTACTTCTTATGGGGCTCTGGTTATTTTGAGATGGTTGACGTTTTAAAAAAATTCCGCAAGAGATAAACGCGTAGGTTTTTAAAGCTCTGGACCCAAATTCAAAGGGTTTTTATTAGGTTGGAAAATAAATTTATGAAAGAAATTGCAATTGTTTTTGGCGGCGAAAGCGTTGAGCATGATGTCAGCATCCTAACCGCCATCCAGTTTATGAACGCCATGGATGGAGAGCGCTATGGGGTTTTGCCCGTTTATGTCGGGCCGGATGGCCGTTGGTGGACCGGGAAGGCCCTCAGAGACAAGAAATTTTATCCCCTAACCCCGGCGACCGAGAAAAATTTGACCCGGCTTCGCCTTCCGGGAAACAGCATCCGGGGCCAACAACCTTATTTTCTTGGCGACAAAAAGGGCGTTTTTTCGAAACCCCAAACCATCCCTTTTGATCTGGTTGTTCCGGCTATCCACGGCAGTAACGGCGAGGATGGAACTCTTCAGGGCCTTTTAGAGTTTCTCGGTATCCCCTTTGCCGGTTGTAATGTACTGGCCGCAGCGGCGACCATGAACAAGGACTTTACCAAACAGGTGGTAAAAGCCCATGGCGTCCCGACCCTTGCCCATTTGGTTTTAACGAAACCCAACCAAGCATCAACGCTAGATCCCAAGACCATCAAAAAAGCCCTTCAGGAAAGCCTGGGTAAAAATCCTTTTCCTTTAATCGTTAAACCCTGCAATCTCGGGTCTTCAATCGGGGTAACGCCTGCCCAAGACATGGACGACCTGTTAGCTGGGTTGTTGCTGTGTTTTCGGCTTGACCATGCGGTTATTATTGAGCCCTTTGTTCAAAACCTTGTGGAATACAATGTCGCGGTCTCAAAAGCTTTTGGCGAGACCAGGGTTTCGGTGATTGAGCGGCCGCTTAAAGAAAATGACTTTTTGGATTTCAAAGGAAAATACCTTTCCGGCGATAGCCAGGGCAGTAAATTGAAAACCGGGAATTCCGAAGGCATGGCGTCCTTGAACCGGGTCATGAACCCCCCTGAATTAAACCAGAGCAAGCAGGAAAAGATAAAAGGTTGGGCGGGTAGCGCTTTTGATGCCCTGGGGTTGGCCGGTTCGGTCCGGATAGATTTTCTGGGCGATGAAAAAACCGGAGAGATTTGGCTTAACGAAATCAATACTATTCCCGGATCGTTTGCTTATTATCTTTGGCAGGAAAGCACCCCTTCGGTTTCTTTTACCGAATTAACCACTGCCTTAATTGAGGAAGGCCTGGTCCGGGCTGAGAGCAATTTAAGTGAAACCGACAAGGGTTTGGGCGGGGCGGTAATTTTCAAGGATAAATAGCCTAAATCTGTTATAAAAAATTATGCAAAACCCGTGCCTATTCAAAACCTCCTTAAAAAGTCCCGGAAAAAACCAGCCGGAAATCATTTGGCTTCATGGCTGGGGCCAAAACCATAAAAGCCTTTTGCCGCTGGCCGGCCTTTTTAAGCGGGGCTTTAAAAACACGCTTTATGATCTACCCGGTTTTGGCGCTTCTAAAATGTTAGATCCAGGTGCCGGAACGGCAGATTATGCAGATGTTTTGATCGATGAACTTGAAGGGCCTGTCATTCTGGTGGGCCATTCCTTTGGCTGCAGGGTGGCCCTGAGAATAGCGGCTAAAAGACCCGAACTGATCCGGGGGATGGTCTTGATCGCCGCTGCCGGCCTGCCCAGAAAACGCCGTTTTACTTTTCGAGTAAAAGGTTTTTTCCTGAAAATTTTGGGCAAGGCCGCCGGTGCCAGTGACAGCCTTTTTAAAACCAGCTTTAAGCCTAGGTACCGGCAGCGGTTTGGCAGCCGGGACTATCGTGAGGCCGGGGATCTTCTAGCCACCTTTATAAAAACTGTGAACGAGGATTTGACCGAAACCGCGCACAAGGTGGCCTGCCCGGTTTTGCTGCTTTTTGGAAGCGAAGATACCGAAACACCGCCCGGTTTGGGTTTAAGGTACCGGTCGCTTATCCATCACGCCGACCTGAAAATTTTAAAGGGCTTTGACCACCTAGGCATCTTGACCGCAGGGCAGCATCAATGCCAGCATTACATGCTAAAATTTCTGCAGGAGCTTGAAGACTGATGGATAATACCGTTTTATTACTTTCCGGATTGGCCGGGTTCATCTTTTTCACCGCTCTTTTAACCTTCGTTTATTTTCGCGGCATCGCCCTTTTGCAATTTTACCAACAGGAAGAGTATGACACCGACCGGTTTCTAAAATGGGTTTGGGTCCGCAGGGGATTTGATAAAAGGGCTTCCTTGATTATTTTGCTGGGTTTTATATTTTGGACTTTTCTGCAAAATTTTAACCCGCCGGTTTTTGGGCTGATTTTTTACTTTGTGGTTCTGACCGGGCTGATTATGGGTACCCTGGCCAGCCGAAATACAAGCAAAAATGCTAAAAAACCGCTGGTGGTTACCGCCCGGGTTCAGCGCATTCTGTATGTTTATATTTTACTCGTTGGATTTTATTTTGGCGGGATAATGGTTACTTTTGAGCCGGGCAATTTTACCGCCCTGACGTTTGCGTTTTTATTTTTCTTTCAATGCCCGCCGTTTTTTCTGGGCGGCGCAAACTTTATTTTAAAACCGCTTGAGGAGAGGATTAATGATGGCTATTTGAAAAAAGCCCGAAAAAAAATGAAGGGTTTGAACCCGACCATCATCGCCATTACCGGGTCTTATGGCAAAACCTCAATCAAACATATTTTAGCGCATATTCTGGGCGCATCCGCACCCACGCTGGCAACCCCGGGCAGCGTTAACACGCCCATGGGAGTGGTCAGGATCATTCGCGAAAAGCTGGCGAAGAAACATAAATATTTTATTGTCGAAATGGGTGCCTACGGGCCCGGGTCGATTGAGCGTCTTTGTGGAATAACGCCCCCTAATCTTGGGATCATCTCTGCGGTTGGGCTGGCCCATTTTGAGCGGTTCAAAAGCCTCAAGTCGGTTTTTTTGACCAAATTTGAACTGGCTGAGGCCCTGAAAAAAAATAACGGTGAGGTCATAGTAAATACCGCTGCAATTGATCCTAAACGCCTTGAAAAGTATAGGAAAACAAATAAGAAAATTATTTTGTGCGAGGGTGATTCAGATTTCACCCTAAATTCCTACAGCCAAACCCCCCAGGGGCTTGAGATCCACCTACAGATTGTCTGGAAAGGCAAAAAACAGGATTTGGAGATTGAGGTCCCCCTTTTTGGCCCCCACCAAGCGACCAATATCCTGCTTGCCACGGTTGCCGCCTTGAAATTGGGCATTGCCCCGGAAATGATCAGAGCGGCTTTAAAAACCATTCCGCAAATTGGCCATCGGCTTGAAGTGACAAGCCACAAGGGCGGTTTGACGGTAATTGATGATGCCTATAATTCAAATCCAACCGGATTTTCCAGCGCTCTTGATTTGCTTGAAACTCTTAAAAAACCTCACGGGCGGGCCATTCTCCTGACCCCGGGAATGGTCGAATTAGGGGAAGAACATAACCGCCAGCACAAAAAGCTGGGCAAAAAGGCGGCCGGAATAGTTGACCTTGCGCTTGTGGTAGGACCCAGTCGCATGGCCTCTTTTATTGATGCCTTCCACGAATTCCAGGGAAAAAAGGGCATTCTTCATACCTTCAAAACCCAAAACGATGCTGAGAAATGGCTATTTCAAAATAGTGGTGACAAAGATGTTGTCCTGATCGAGAACAACCTGCCTGACATTTACGAGGCTGAAGTGGTGTTTTAGTCGCTCAAGAGCCCGGCAGGTAAATTTCCTGCAATTGGAAAGCCTAAATCCTCTGCGAAACGGAGCGCCTCCTTAATTTTCGTTTTTTCCGCCTTAAGGATTTCTTCTTTTCTTAAATCCCATTCCTTTCTTGAAAAGCCGGCTTCTTTAATCTTGGAATCGGTTTTAAAACCCTGGCCTTTAACAATGGCTTTAATTTCGCTTGGGGAAATTTCAATTTCAAAAAACTTGAAAAGTTTACCTAGGGTCTCCTTGGGGTGTTCAAGAAAAACCTCGCAATCCAGAGTTTTGACCGGGCCGCCGGGTTTCGAGCGCGCCAGTTCTGAAAACTGCTTAACCTGTAGCCCCCACATCAGCGCCATTTTCTTTAGCGGCGGTAAAAACCCTATTTCATGGAATTCCAGGGGAAGCTGGTCTTGATGGTCCCTGATTATTTCTGAAAACAGCTTGTTAAGGGTTTCCATCCGCTCCCCCCCGCCGCTCAAAACCGAAACCAAGAAGCGTTGTAGCGGGCTGTAAAGAAGCAAAAGTTTGCCGGTAACAGGACTTTCCAAAACCTCGGCAGCCAAATTGTTAGCCACATTTGAAGGTTTAATCAGGATTTTCTCATTTTCCTGGAAAGGCCGCGCAAGGAGGAAAAGAGCAAGGTTTAAAATGGCCCACCAGTTGGGATCGAAGGTCTCGGATTTTTGCCTGGTTTGTTGGTATTGGGCTAAACCCAAAAATGCCATCGGTTCCTTCAAAGATAGATTTTTACCCTTAATATCCAGGCAATTGGAAAGCATTGTCGAACAGCAAAAGGCACTGTGAAAAATAAAATTCAAGGATCGCTTTTTGGGGAGAGTTTTCGATCTTCCCAGGTTTTGAAAAACGCCCATGACCGGGAGTGAATTTTGGGCCCTGCTGTCATTGCCCA
>JAZFRG010000195.1:0-14137 GCA_036445535.1 Sphingomonadales bacterium | reverse complement strand
CGCCTCCATTTTAATTGGCATTTTTGAAATTTTCACTGCGGGTTTGCTGTTGGGCTGGTTTTTTAATCGCAAGGTTTTCCTGGCCGGGGCGGCGCTTTGTGTCGTGACCTTTCTGGGCACCTTAAGCTTTATGATTACCTTTTCGCCAACCTGGTCGGCAAACCTTGGTGGGTTTCCGGCTTTAGGGGGCACTGGTCATTTCCTTTTGAAAGATATGGTGATGCTAGCCGGAATTTTATTGTTGGTGGCCAGGCGGAAAGCTTAAAGATCTTTCGGAAAAACCAGGCGCTCCAGCTTGCCTTCGCCGAAATTTACATCCTGCCAGGTGGCGCCGACAAATGTGAAATGGGCTAACCCGCAAGTGGGGAAATTATGATCCAGCCGGGATTTATCAAACCCCGTGGCATCGCCAATAAATCTTAAGACTGCGTCATGCATCCCCGGGTTATGGGCGATCAGCATCAGGCTGCCAACGTCAGAGGGCGCGTTTTGCACCAAATTCAGTATCAAAATGGAGGTTGAATGATATAGGTCCTCCAAAAACTGGACATCCAGCTCTTGGCCAAGTGCTTCTTCAAATCTGGTAAAAGTTTCCCGGGTTCGGGCGGAAGAGGAAGCTAAAACCAGGTCGGGGCTTAAACCCTCTGCGGCCATAAAAGCCCCCATTTTGGGGGCACTTTTTCGGCCCCGCCCGTTCAAAGGTCGGTCAAAATCCCCGAGCGTTTGGTCTGCCCAGCTTGATTTTGCATGTCGAAGCAAGAAAAGCGTTTTCATTTAATAAACATCCCCATCGTTGCCAAAAGCAACCTCGCCATCATATTCCTTTTTTACTTCTTCCAAAATCAATTCATAGGGCAGGTCGTCCCATTGGATTTGGTGGCTTAAAACCAAAAGGCCGGGGCGGACCTCATTGGCGATGCGGGCCAAATCACTGGCCGAAGTGTGATGGGCGCTATGATAAATTTTCCAGTCTTCCGGAAGGGTTTCAAACCCTGCCTCAGAATAAACCTCATGAACCAGGATGTCTGCCCCTTTCGCGGCTTCAATCAGGGCCCGGCAATAGGTGGTGTCCCCTGAGATTACGATAACCTTATCCGGCGTATCAAAACGAAATCCAAAAGACGGTTTAATCTGCCCGTGGCAAACTTCAAAAGCAGTTACCGTGACATATTCATCCCTAAAAACAATACCTGCCCCAATCTCATGGGCCACGGCCTGCCACCCAGTATTGTTGGATGGCTGGGTGCCCTCGGCTCTGAGTTTAATATCCCCCTGGTAGGCCAAAAGCGTATGGTTTACCAAATCCTCCACGCCTTTTGGCCCAAAAACCTCCAAGGGCTCTTCCCGTCCCAAAATCCAAGGGGTGTTAATCAAATCCGAAAGCCCCAGGGTATGGTCGGAATGGATATGGGTTAAAAAAGCTATGGTAAGGTTTTCCTGGGACATGGCCTCAAGCCCGGCATTTTTTGCCGCCTGGACAGCCCTGGTTATGCCCACGCCAAAATCAACCAGGTAAACATTTCCTCCAACCACAATCGCGGTGGCAGGCCCCAGTCGATCCGGGGTGGCGTTGGGGTTCCCCGTACCCAAAAGAACCACTTTGGTAACGGGTTCATCGGCAAGGGAAAAAGTCCCTGATGCGGCAAATAAAAAAAGCCAAAGGGTCAAAAATTTGATAAGTAATTTCATGGCTTCAGTTTAGGACCTTTTAGCCCAACAAATAAACTTAAATTTACCCAAATTAGCTTGAAAAAAGTACCGCACCTTGTAGGTTGGCGCTCAGATCGCCGGAGAAATTTATGCTAGCAGAAATTGGCCAATTTGCCCTGATTGTCGGACTTGTTCTGGCCTTTGCCCAGACAACCCTGACCGGGTATGGCGTGAAAACCGGGAATGAAATCTTAAAGGGCATGGGCAACCGGGCCGCCCTGGGCCAGTTTGTGTTTGTTCTTTTTGCCTTTTTTGTGCTCACCGCGCTCTACGTTTTATCGGATTTTTCGGTTCTAAATGTGGCCCAGAATTCCCACACCACCAAACCCCTGATTTATAAAATTACCGGGGTCTGGGGCAATCATGAAGGTTCAATGCTGCTGTGGGTTTTAATCCTGGCAACCTTCGGATTTTTTCTGGCGCGTTCAAAAAAATTGCCCGCGGCGCTTCGGGATCGCGCGGTTGCCATTCAGGGCCTGATCGGGTTTTCCTTTCTGGCATTTTTAATTTTCACCTCAAACCCTTTTATCAGAATTTTCCCATCGCCCATTGATGGCCAGGGTTTGAACCCGATTTTGCAAGACATCGGGTTGGCAATCCATCCGCCGTTTTTGTATTTAGGATACGTAGGCTTATCCACCGCTTTTTCGCTGGCCGCTGCGGGGCTCTTGATGGGCAAAATTAACCGGGAATGGGCAACTGCCGTGCGCCCCTGGGTTTTAAGCGCCTGGGCGTTCCTGACGGTTGGCATCGGGCTTGGATCCTGGTGGGCTTATCATGAACTGGGTTGGGGCGGCTGGTGGTTTTGGGATCCGGTTGAGAATGCTAGCTTTATGCCCTGGCTTTTTGCCACCGCTTTGTTTCATTCGCTGCGCGTTGTTGAAAAACGCGAGGCCCTGAAAAGCTGGACCGCCCTGCTGGCGATCCTGGCGTTTTCATTCAGCCTGATCGGCACTTTTTTGGTGCGCTCGGGCATTTTAACGTCTGTCCATGCCTTTGCCGTTGATCCTACCCGGGGGGGGTTCCTTTTGATTTTACTGGCTATCGCCATTGGCGGGGCGCTTTTACTTTATGGGTTAAGAGCCCCGCTTTTAAAACCCAAAGACACCTTTGGGCCGGTCAGCCGCGAAGGCGGACTGTTGTTCAATAATGTCTTTTTTGTCAGCGCTTGCCTGACGGTTTTCCTGGGCACTTTTTATCCCCTTTTTATGGACGCCATGGGGGGTAATAAAATCTCCGTTGGCGCGCCTTATTTTAATTCCACCTTCGTGCCGATCATGATCCCGGCACTTTTACTTATGCCTTTGGTGGTGCGTATGAGTTGGAAAAAGGCAAATTTTATAACCGTTATAAAGGACATGCGGTATGCTGGGGGCAGTGCCTTGGTGCTGGGGGCAATCGTTGGTTTCTTTTATTGGCCGGATAGTTTTCTGGCACTTTTGGGGATTGTTCTGGGGGGCTGGATTGCCTTTGGTACGCTTTCAGATTTTATTTCAAAGGTCCGATCCAAATCCGCAAAAACAAATACTCTGGAAAAATTCAAACGCATGCCCAAGGCAGCTTTGGGTATGACCATTGCCCATTTAGGGGCGGCGATTTTGGTAATCTCCATAACCAGCGTCAGCTTTTGGCAGGAGGAAAATATAGGTCTGATGGAAATTGGTGACACGCTTGAGGCTGGCGACTTGCAGGTCACACTGGAAGCCATTGATTTGGGGGCTGAAGAAAATTTTCAATACCTTCGGGGTCAATTTACGATTTATGAAAACGGCGAGGTGGTAACGCCAATTAGCGCCGAGCGCAGGATTTATAATGTCAGGCGGATGGAAACCACGGAAGCCGGCATTTATTCTACCCTTTCCGGGGATTATTATCTAACCCTGGGCGGCCAGGGGGATGCCGAACAGCTGGCAGTTCATTTTTTCAAAAACCCTCTTGTACCCTGGCTTTGGGGCGGCGGGTTGATGTTGGTACTGGGTGCCTTGATAACCCTTGTTGGTGGCCGTAAAAAAGCGGGAGTTGGGGCATGAAACAATTAGGCTTTTACCTGCCCGTCGTCATTTTTATCGGCCTTTTGGGATACATGGCCTATGGCTTGACGCTTGATCCCTCGAGATTACCGTCCGCCTTAATTAATGACCCTGTTCCTGAATTTACCCTGCCCCCCATCGAAGGTTTCATCGAAGGGCTGTCTTCCGAAGATTTAAAGGGCGAGGTTTCGCTATTAAATATTTGGGGGTCGTGGTGTGAACCCTGCAAGGATGAACACCCCTTGTTGATGGAAATTTTCGAAAACGATCTGGTTCCCATTTATGGGATTAATTGGAAAGACCTCCCCGGCCAGGGGACCAAATGGTTAGAGGTTTGGGAAAACCCATTTAAAAAAATAGGCAATGATTTTGAGGGCCGGGTAATAATTGACCTTGGCGTTTCAGCGGCGCCCGAAACCTTTGTCATCGACCGCCAAGGAATTATCCGGTTCCGTTTTGAAGGGGCCATAACGGAGAAGGTTTGGCGGGAGGAAATTTTCCCGCTTATCCTAGAGCTCAGAAAATGAAAGCGTTCTTTAAAATAATCCTGCTTTTGGGCTTTGTTTTCCCGGGACCCGGCTTTGCGGTGGAACCCGATGAAGAGCTTGATGATCCGGTTCTGGAAGCCCGGGCCCGGGACATCAGCCAAAACCTCAGATGCGTGGTTTGCCAAAACCAAAGCATTGATGATTCCAACGCCGGCATTGCCAAGGACCTGCGTATTCTAATCCGCGAGCGCCTGGTTGCCGGCGATACCAATGATCAGGCAATTCAGTATGTTGTTGCCCGCTATGGGGATTTTGTTTTGCTGCGCCCGCCGTTTAAGAAAGAGACCTATTTTTTGTGGTTCGGGCCGTTTATTTTTTTGGGGGTTGGGCTGCTATTGGCTTTTTACTATTTCACCCGCGTGATGAAAAAAAGAGCAAAGGACTAAGCCATGGAAATCGGGATCATATTTGGATTGATGCTGGCTCTGGCCCTGGGGTTTCTGCTTTTCCCGATTTTTAAGGGTGAAAATAAAAAGCGGGGCCTGCCAGCTTATATTGCCCTTGGGTTTAGTGTTTTTGCCATTGGCGTTTACTTTTTTATAGGCCGTCCGGACCTTTTAACGCCTCTTAATCCGGATCGCCCCAGCGAAGAGCAACGCGTGGAGATTGATAATTTCGTTCGCGCGGTTGAACAGCTTGAAGCCCGCATGCAGCAAGAGCCTGATAATGTTGAAGGCTGGGCAACCCTGGGCGCTGGGTACTCGACGTTGGGCCGGTTTTCCGATGCCACCATGGCTTACCTTCGGGCCTCAAAACTGGACCCTGAAAATCCGGACTTTCATGCTGCCATTGGTGAAGCCGTGACATTGGCCAACGACGGCACGGTCACCGAAGATGCCCGGGCTGCTTTTGAGGCCGCAATTGCGCTTGATCCGGCCAATGGCATCGCGCAATTTTATCTTGGTGATTATGATTTTGTAAACGGCAATTTCCAAGCTGCCTTTGACCGCTGGAGCGCCCTTTATGAAGGCCTTCCAGCCGAAACCCCGTGGCTTAACCTTTTGGAAGAAAAGCTTGAAAATACCGCAGCCCAGCTGGGGATTTCCCCACCACTTGCAAAGGCTCAGGTTGACCCTTTGGATATGACTGAGACCGAACAGGACCAAATGATTGAGGAAATGGTTGGCCGTCTGGCACTCCGTCTCGAGGAAAACCCCGCGGATATGGAAGGTTGGTTTCGCCTGGGGCAGTCTTATATGGTTTTGGGCCGACACAATGAGGCTGCAGAGGCGCTGTATCATCTCGTAGAGGATAAGCCCGCTGACCCCGCCGCCTTGTCGTTTTATTTACAGGCTAAGCTGATTGATTTAGAGAAAAATGACCTTCCATTATCTGAAAGCGTTATTGCAGATTTGCAAAAACTTGAAGCCCTGAACCCGGGTGACACCACCGCGCTTTATTATTTGGGTTTAGCTGCCCTTGAGGCCGGGGACCGGGAGGGCGCCAAAACCATCTGGGAAAAGCTTCTGATTTTATTTTCCCCAGGTTCTGAGGAAGCGCTTTTTATAGAAGAAAAACTAAAAGAACTTGATGCTGGTCAAGAATAATTTCCAGACATTCTTTTTGATTATTTACCCCATTTAGCTTAATGAAGGCGAGTAATAAGGAATTTTGAATGCCATTTAAAACGCTGATATTGGTCCTAACAATGGCGACCCTAACCGGTGCCTGTTCGGTGAAAAAATTTGCTGCCAACCAGGTTGGTAATGCCATTTCAGGTGAAAGCAGTGTTTATTTATCCGACAATGATCCTGAGCTTGTCAAAGAAGCAATCCCGTTTGGGCTTAAAACCTATGAAAGCCTTTTAGAAGTCACCCCCAAGCACCGCGGGCTTTTGCTGTCTGCGGCTTCGGGGTTTATTTCTTATGCCTATATGTTGCAGGAAGAGGCCGATGAAATTGATTACGACGATTTTAGAGCCGCCCAAAAACTGAGAGCCCGAGCGTCCAATCTTTATCTTCGGGGCCGTGATTATGCTTTTCGCGGGTTATCCATTAAAAACCCTGATTTTTTAGGCCGGTTCATGGCCAACCCTGGTGGCGCGTTGGCCCTCGTCGAGGAAAAGGATATTTCATACCTTTATTGGGCCTCCGCTGGGTGGGCGGCAGCGCTTTCGGCGGATAAGGAGGACACGGACCTTATTGGTAGCCTGCCGCTAGCGGGGCAGATGATGGAACGGGTCATTGAGTTGGATGAAACCTTTAACGACGGGGCGGCCTGGCAGTTCATGGTTTCCTATGAAGGGTCACGGCCCAATGGTGAGTTTTCAAAAGCCAGGGAATACTATGAGCGGGCGCGGGCGCTTTCAGGAAATACCAATGCTGGGCTTTATGTTGCGCTTGCTGAGGCGGTTTCCATCCCCGAGCAAAATCTGGCTGAGTTTAGACGCCTTATTGAGGCCGCAAAAGCAGTGGACGTTGATGCCAAGCCTGATATAAGGCTGATCAACATTTTAGCCCAACGCCGGGCTCAGAGGCTTGAGGACCGGGTCGAAGACCTGTTTTTAGTAAGCGAATAAGGGCTATAAAAATGAAACGCATCGCGGCAGCACTTTTAATTATTTTCGGGACAATGCTCCCTTTTAATTCAGGTTTTGGACAAACCATCAAAATGGGCACCTTGGCTCCTGAGGGTTCGGTTTGGCACAATGTCCTTCGTGAAATGGGCCAGGAATGGCAGGAAATATCAAACGGCCGCATTCGGCTTCGGATTTATCCCGGCGGGGTTGCCGGGGATGACGCCGATATGGTTCGTAAAATGCGTATCGGCCAATTGCATGCTGCGGCATTAACCGGCGAAGGGCTTTCCAATATTCTTGAAGACCTTGCGGTATTTCAAATGCCGATGCTGCTAAGATCCGACGAAGAACTGGAATTTGTCCGGGATAACCTAAAGGCTAAATTTGAAGCTGAAATGGAAGCCCAGGGTTTCAAGGTTCTTTATTGGTCGGAAGTGGGGTGGGTTTATCTTTTTTCCAATACCCCGGTGGTTAGCCCGGCAGATTTAAAAAAATTGAAGGTCTGGGTCTGGGCCGGCGATGCTGCCTGGACCGATGCCTTGAAAGACGGCGGCTATAGCCCTGTGCCCTTGCCGGCGACAGAAATTCATACCGGGCTGAATTCCGGGCTTATTGATGCCTTTGCCACCACCCCGGTGGCGGCGCTGAGCTTCCAGTGGTTTGCCCAGGCTAAAAACATGATGGCGATGAAATGGGGGCCTTTAACCGCCGCCGTTGTTGTTTCAAAACGAAGCTGGGACCGTATTCCAGAGGACCTGAGACCAGCGCTGATTGAAGCCGCTCAAAATGCTGGTGATGATGCCAGAGGCCAGATCAGGCAACTGGAACAAGATGCCATTGAAACCATGAAGGGCTTTGGCTTGAGCGTAAATGAAGTGTCGGATAGCATGGTGGCCGAATGGCGTGTTGAGATTATGAAAACCTACCCAAAACTCATTGGCAATTCCGTGCCTGAGGGTATTTACGATGATGTGGCCGCGCTCTTGCAAACCTACCGAGAGGGTGAAAGTGGCGACTAGCAAAGCCGCCACCGCTTTTTTCAGACCCCTCCATAAACTGGAAAACTGGGTTGGGGTCATTGCCCTTGGCCTGATGGCATTCCTGCCGGTTCTGGAACTAATCCTTCGGACATTTTTTAATACCGGGATCACCGGTTCCACCGAATACGTCCAGCATCTGGCGCTTTGGGTGGGCTTTCTGGGGGCAATGCTGACCTCCCGCGAAGGCCGACATTTAAGCCTCTCTGAGGGCGTAAAAATTTTCCCGGAAAGATTTGATGGCATTGCCAAGGCAGCCTCGTCCCTGGTTTCCACGGCGGTAGCGGCTGGTCTTTTCTGGGCCTCTTACAACCTGGTTGGTTTTGAAATGGCCAGTCCACAAACCATAGGGGGGCTCATCCCGGTCTGGGTTGCCGAAAGTATTTTGCCAATCTCTTTTGGCTTTATCACCCTGAGATTCATCTGGAATGCTGGAGGCCCCAAAGCCCAAATTTTGGCAGCGCTTGGAATTCCGTTGGCCTACGTTTTGGGGTTTCCGCCCGAGCTTTTTGGCCTTGACCTTGAATTCATTTTGCCCTCAACAATTCTTTGGCCTGCAGTGGGCCTGTTGATTTTTTCAGCCCTTCTGGGGGCACCAATTTTTGTCGTTTTGGGCGGCGCGGCGCTGATGTTTTTCTATGCTGATTTTGTTCCGGTAGCCTCCATTCCGGCAGAAACCTACCGGCTTGTCACCTCGCCCTCAATCCCGGCAATCCCGTTGTTTACGCTGGCTGGATTTATTCTGGCGGAAAGCCGGGCCTCGGAACGGCTGGTCAGATTATTCCGCGCCCTTTTCGGTTGGATGCCGGGCGGTTTGGTGGTGGCCACCACGCTGGTGTGCGCCTTTTTCTCAACCTTCACTGGGGCTTCCGGGGTGACCATTTTGGCGCTCGGCGGGCTCTTGTTACCGGTGCTTCTTAAGGGCGGCTATAAGGACCGGTTTTCAACCGGGCTTATAACCTCGACCGGCTCAATCGGGCTTTTGTTTCCGCCCTCTTTGGCGGTCATTCTTTACGGCGTGGTCGCCCGGGTGCCGATTGATGAACTTTTCTTGGCCGGCGTAGTCCCGGGCATAATTATGGTCATGGCGGTTGTTGTTTACGGGGTATGGCAGGGCCGCGGCGGCGAAATTGATCGGCCGCCTTTTAATAGGGATGAGGCGTTACGCGCTATTTGGCAGGCTAAATGGGAAATCCTGCTGCCTGTTATTGTCCTTTTTGCCATCTTTGGCGGTTTTACCTCGTTGATGGAAGCCGCTGCCATTACCGCCGTTTATGCCATCATTACGCAGGTCTTTATCCATAAAGATTTGAAAATATTCCAAGATGTTCCCGGAATTTTTGTCAAATGCCTGACCATGCTGGGGGGCATTTTTGTCATCCTGGGGGTTGCCATGGGGCTGACCAATTATCTGGTTGATGCGATGATCCCGATGCAGGCGGCCGATTGGGTTGAGGCCAATGTCGACAGCAAAATTACCTTCCTTTTGGCCTTGAACGTATTCCTTCTTGTCGTCGGCGCGATGATGGATATTTTCTCGGCGATCGTCGTCGTCGTCCCGCTGATCGTACCCATTGCCACCATTTTTGGCATTCACCCGCTGCACCTGGGGATGATCTTCCTGGTTAATCTTGAGCTTGGTTACTTGACCCCGCCCGTCGGGATGAACCTGTTCTTGGCCTCTTACCGGCTTGATAAACCCCTTGTTGAGGTTTACCGCGCGGCGCTGCCGTTCCTTTTGGTTTTGGCCGCCGTTGTCCTCTTGATTACCTATGTGCCGGAGCTAATCATCGGCGTAGAGTAGGGAGTTTCTTCTAAAGCTTTCTATTTTATGGTATGTTATCCTCGCCTTTCAGTAGGGATAAGGAATTAAAAGAAAAAGGAGTTACCATGAAACCCGCACGTTTTATTTTAGCGCTTACGGCTGGCGTGATGTTTGCCGGCCCGGTTGCATCTCAGGATATTCATCCGCTGTTTATTTACCCAAATGAAGACCAGACTCAGGAACAGCTGGATCAGGACTTTGCCGAGTGTGAAATGTGGACCTTTGAGCAAATTGGCTTTCCGCAAGGTTATGTTGCCAGTGAAGATGCCGGCAAAAACAAGGTTAAGAAAAATGCCGCGATTGGCGTCGTTGCCGGTGCCGGAATAGGTGCCGCTGCTGGTGCTATTGGCGGAAAACCTGGTAAAGGAGCTGCCGCTGGTGCTGCTGCCGGCCTGATTGGCGGTCTCATTATTGGCTCCAAGAAAAAGAAAAAGGCCCGCGAAGCAGCTGCCGAAGAAGAGGCAGCTTTTGATAGCCAGTATAATGACAATTATAAACGCGGAATGACCGCTTGCATGGGATCGCGCGGCTATACCATCAACTAAAATTTAAAAAGAGATTTTAAAAGCCTGGGTCCGCCCGGGCTTTTTTTATTTATACATATAATCCCGGGTCATGGGCACGGTGTCGACTTTTTTGGCTAGCTGGATTTGAAAGACGACATGGCCGAGGTTGCGGAAAGCGCCCTCGGATAGGGATAGGTAAAAATCCCACATTCGGAAAAACTCTTCGTTATAAAGCTCTACGATTTCGGCCTTATGCTCAAAAGTTCTCTGGCGCCATTCCCTCAACGTTTCGGCGTAGTGCAATCTCAAAACCTCAAGGTCGGTGATATAAAGTCCGGCTTTTTCAATGTGCGGCATAATTTCAGATAACGATGGTGCATAGCCACCCGGGAAAATATAGCGTCCGGTCCAGGGGTCGGTCGAACCCGGGCCGTCGGCCCGGCCAATGGTGTGGATTAAGGCAACCCCATCCTCTTTCAGGCACGAATAAACCTTTTTGAAAAAAGCGCCATAGTTCTGTCGGCCAACATGTTCGAACATGCCTACCGAGACAATCCTATCGAAAGTTTCTGGAACATCCCGGTAATCCTGCAACCTGAACTCAACGTCCTTGTCGACCTTGTCTTTCTTCGCGCGTTCATTTGCCACGCTTAATTGCTGTTCGCTAAGGGTTACGCCAGTGACTTTTGCCCCCGTAATTTCATGAAGTGATAATCCAAGCCCGCCCCAGCCGCAGCCGATATCCAAAAGCGTCATGCCTTTTTTCAAAAGCAGCTTTTTGGCGAGATGGGCTTTTTTATCTTCTTGCGCTTTTTCCAGGGTATTTTTTGGATCGGCAAAATAAGCGCAGGAATACTGTTTGTCCTTATCCAGGAAAAGATCATAAAGCGCCCCCGATAGGTCATAATGGTGGGCGACATTTTTAATGGAAATGGCCACTGGGTTGGCTTGGGCAAACCAGCTCCGAAAACGCGAGAAAGGGTCGCTGCCCGAAGTATTCATGGGGTTATCCGGGCGCCACTCCATGTTTTTGGTGACAAGATACAAAAGGCCATACGAGCCGGCGTTACCGTCCAGGGTCAGGGTCCCTTTCATGTAGGCCTCACCAGCGCCGAGCCCGGGTCTGAAGAATATTTTCCAGGGCAACCAGGGATCGGTTAGGCGCATCGTTACCTCCGGGCCGGGGGCACCTTTAAAAGTCTGTTTCCTGCCCTTTGCATCGACCACATGGAGGGTCCCGACCTGGATCAGTTTTTTTAAAAATATCGGTAGCGGAAACATCTATTGCCCCTTGTTTTATTCGGTCCGGAGCCTTGACTACACCAGATTTGCACCAACTTAAATAAGTATGATTGAATTTTTGATATTTGCGCTAGTTTTATACATCGGCTTCAAGGTCGTTTGGTGGATGATCAAGACAACCTTTGTCTTAGGTCTTGGCGCCCTAATTATTGTCGCGCTGATGTACCCCTCATATCTTTTCTGGTTTTAGCCACCAACGATATATTTTTTCATGGCTTCGGCTTCCTGCTCGGTTTCGGCAATGCGTTCCTTGACTACATCCCCAATACTAATGACACCAACCAGCTTGCCGCCTTTTTTGACCGGCAAATGACGGATCTTGTTTTTGGTCATGATGGCCATAACGGTTTCCACAGAATCCCCCTCATCGCAATTGATGACCTCCTTGGTCATGATGGAAGAAACCTTTTGAGTACGTAATAACCCCTTGGCGTTGGGCAACGCTCGAACGATATCGCGTTCTGAAAGTACGCCTGCGATTTTTTTATTTTTTCCCATAACAAAGACCGCGCCGATATGGTATTCGGCCAGAACATTTAGCGCCTCAAGGACGGTTTGATCCTCAGAGACGGAAATTATCCTGCTACCTTTTTTCTTTAAAATATTTGCTACAGTCATACGAACCCTTTCCCCTCCTCGAAAAGTCATTATGCCTTAAAAAGGTACTTTCAGGCAAGGAAACCTAATATTTTACTTCTCCGCTTGACCCAGTAAGGGTTTTCCTTAAACTTTTTCCCATGGGCCAAGACATCGAAACGACCAAGTTTTCCAAAGAGGATTTTCGGGAATTTGACAGGCGCCTTCGGGACGAGGGCGATCTTTTAGAAGTCTGGTTTAAAAAGCAACGTTTTGCCGAGGGCGACCACACCGCTGGTTACGAGCTTGAGGCCTGTCTGGTCGATAAACATTTTCAGCCGGCCCCTAAAAACAACAAATTTTTGAAAAAGCTGAAAAGCCCTTTAGTGGTGCCTGAGCTCTCACTTTTTAACATTGAAATTAATGGCGAGCCGGAAACCCTGGATGGCCAAGCCTTAAGTCGGCTCCAAACTGGCTTGGATGAAACCTGGGGTAACGCCCAAAAGATTGCCCACAAAATGGGGCTAAAGTTGATGATGATTGGCATCCTGCCTACACTAAAGAGTGCCGACATGTGTGAAGAAAACATGTCATTTGCAGAGCGCTACAAGGCCATTAATGAGCAGATTTTTGCGCTTCGAAAAGGCAAACCTATCGATCTGAACATTGAGAACATTGATAGCATCCACAGCCACCACATGGATGTCATGCTGGAAGCGGCGACGACCTCTTTCCAGATTCACCTAAAAGTGAACTGCAAAAATGGCCACAGGTTTTACAACGCCTCAAAAATGATTTCGGGGGCTATGGTTGGCCTTGGTGCCAATTCGCCGTTCCTGTTTGGCAAAAATCTTTGGGCAGAAACCCGGATTCCGCTCTTTGAACAGGCGGTCTCGGTGGGCAAATGGGATTATTGTGAGCGCGTTACCTTTGGCGTTCGTTATATTGAGCATTCCCTAAACGGGGTTTTTCAAGCCAATCGCCAGCGCTATCCGGTGCTGTTGCCAATTATCTTCGATGGTCCTGTGCATGAGATGAACCATACCCGGCTTCATAATGGCACGATCTGGCGTTGGACGCGGCCCATTTTAGGCGAAGATGAAGATGGTACGCCCCACCTTCGGATCGAGCACCGGGTAATTCCCGCCGGGCCAACGATTGTGGACCAGATTGCCCACATGGCCTTTTTCTACGGGCTGATCTTCAAAGTAGTCGAGGAAATGCCGGGCCTGGTCTGGGAAATTCCCTTCGGTGAAGCACGGGATAATTTTTACCAATCCGCGCAGCACGGCCTTGAAGCCCAGGTTCACTGGAAAGAAAAACCCTACATTCTCCGTGATTTGATTTTGGAGGTTCTTTTGCCGCTTGCCCGCCAGGGCCTTGAAGAGCACGGCATAGTCAAAAAAGATATAGATAAGTATCTGGGAATAGTTGAGAAGCGGACCAAAAATGGCCAAAACGGTGCCACCTGGCAGCGCGCCTTTATGGCCAAAAACAACAATAATCTGGAAACGCTGTGTGCCGCCTATTACGAAAACCAGGAAAGTGGCAAGCCGGTCCACACCTGGCCGGTTTAAAACCCGGGCCTTTCCTGTGGGCGTTGAGCCCCCTATTCAAAAAAACCGGTAGCCCGATTGCCAGAAAAAGCCTATATAAAGCCTAGTTTTGGTATAGTTTTTTAAATAGTGATTGGTGTTTTAGAGATGGGTAAGGGTTTTTACCCCTCAGAGTTTGAATTTAAGCTTGCAGGGCAAAAATTCAACGAGGGGAGTTTAGAGGAAGCTTGGATTTACCTGGAAAGGTCCTGTGAAAAGGGATTCCAACCTGCACTTTTTCAAAAAGCAATGCTGTTGGCTATGGGGCAAACAGTAAAATCTGACGTTCAACGGGCTGTAAATATATTATATAAATTGGCGTCTGGGGGTTATCCAGAAGCAATGAGATCCCTGGCTAACTTATATTCCAACGGTTTGGTTGTTGAAGATAACTGGGACCTGGCAAAAGAATGGTTTTTAAAGGCCTTTCTAAAAGGGCATGTTTCATCAATCCTTGAAGCCTCGATCCTCTTAAAAGTTTTGGGAAAAG
>JAZFRG010000194.1:0-6457 GCA_036445535.1 Sphingomonadales bacterium | reverse complement strand
GCTTTTCTAAATTTTAAATAAAGTACCTACTCCTCGGTGCCTTCAGGAATGGGGAAGCCGCGGTCGCGCATCAGCGCTTCCATTTCGGCGTCGCGGCCACGGAAGGCACGGTAAGCATCTGCCGGGTCTATGGCATTTCTGACCGCGAACAAGTGCTTGACCATTTTAGCGGCGACATCTTTGTCATAGAACCCACCGGCATCGGTAAAGGCTTCGGCGGTATCTGCGGTCAAAACATCAGCCCACATATAGCCGTAGTAGCCAGCGGAGTATCCTTCGCCTGAGAAAATATGGCCAAACTGGGTAGAACGATGCCGCATTGGCAACTCTGACGGCATACCAAGCTCTGCAAGTTTAGCCGCTTCAAAGGCCTGAACATCGTTAATTTCGGCCGGATCAGTGGTGTGATAAATCATATCCATTAATGCGGAAGCCAAATATTCGGTGGTGCTAAAGCCCTGGTTAAAGTTAGCAGCATCTTTGATTTTTTGGACAAGTTCTGCCGGAATTGGTTCACCGGTTTCATGATGGGTCAGATAGCCGTTAATCACCTTATCGGTAGACAACCAATACTCTAAAACCTGGGATTGGAATTCGGTATAATCCCTGACCCCCCCGTTAAAGGTTGGATAGGCTACATTGGATGAGAAAAAATGCAGCGCATGGCCAAATTCATGGAACATGGTTTCGGCATCGTTCCAGGAAACTAAAACAGCCTCCCCCGGTGCGGGTTTGACAAAGTTCGAGTTATTGGAGCCCAAAACGTTGCGTTTTCCATTAAAATTCTCATAGGAACGGTAGGTCGTTGCCCAGGCACCGGAGCGTTTGCCCGGCCGGGCAAAGGGATCAAAATACCAAACCCCAATGTGGTCGCCGGTGGTCAGGTCGGTCACCTCATAAACAGTTACGTCCTCGTGGAAAACCGGAACGGCGCCTTCTTCCAGGGGTGTAAATTTGAAATTGAACAGCTCGCCGGCAACCATAAACATGCCATCGCGTAATTTATCCAATTGCAGATACTGTTTAACTTCATCAGAATTCAGGTCGTATTTGGCTTTCCGAACTTTTTCGGCATAAAAGCGATAATCCCAAGGCGCAATCTTGATATTTGCACCCTCGGCATCGGCGACTGCCTGCATGTCGGCCACCTCCTCGGCAACGCGGCCAATTGCTGCGGGCCAAACAGCTTCCATCAGGCCGTAAGCATTTTCAGGATTTTTCGCCATCCTGTTACCAAGCCGCCACTGGGCATAATTGTCGTAGCCCAAAAGCGCTACCCGCTCATCCCTGAGTGTCAGGATCTTTTTGATATTTTCATTGTTATCCTTTTCATCGCCATTATTACCCCTGGAATAATAGGTCCGCCAAACTTCTTCCCTGAGATCGCGTTCTGTAGAATAAGTCAAAAACGGATCCATCGAAGAACGCGTGTTGGTAATGGCATATTCGCCAGCATGATCTCTGCTTTCGGCAGCCGCAGCCGCGGCCTGAACAAAGGAATCCGGAAGGCCGGAAAGCTGATCGCCGGTAATATAGGTTACATACCCTTCTTCATCGGCCAAAACATTATTGGCAAAATTGGTATGTAGCGTAGAAAGTTCCTGGTTAATGGCGGCGTAGCGTTCCTGGGCCGCGCCTTCCAAAGCGGCACCGTTCCTGGCAAACCCATCATAATTTAACCATACGAGACGCTGCTGGGCATCCGTCAAACTTGCCATTTCTTCGCCTTCATAGATGGTCGTTATACGGGCAAAAAGGTTTTCATTTTGGGTAATTTGAGAGAAAAATTGCGAAAGAACCGGGGCCATTTCACCTTGAATAGCCCGGAATTCAGGGGAATTTACATTTGCGCTCCAGATACCCCAATAAGTGAACAGGTTCCCAAGTTCACGGCCGGTGTCTTCCATGGCAACGATGGTGTTGGCAAAGGTCGCCGGTTCCGGGTTATTGGCAATTGCTTCAACTTCGGCCAGGTTTTTGGCCATGGCGGCTTCCAGGGCGGGTTTCAAATCATCCAAATTCATTTTATCAAAGGCCGGCAGCCCCTGGTAAGGGCCGGTCCATTCGGCCAGCAAAACATTGCTTTCAAAAATGGCGGCGTTTTCCGGACTAACCTCAACATTTGCCAGCAATTCTTCATAGGCGGCGCTGACGTTCTGGGTCTCATTGGAAGGTTCTGAACAGGCTGCGACAAGGGAAATAGCCGCAACACTGACGGTCATCAATAATCGGTTTTTCATTAAAAAGTCCTCTTAAGAGTGGTGGGTTGGCGCTCTCGCTAGGGCGCGTAAAATTATTGGAAAACACTCTACAAATCAGGGGCTTAAAGAGTCAAGGGACGGTTTGCTCGAGAACCTCATTTCACAATAAGTTCAAAATAGTAAAGACCCCTGTTGACATGGGAAGCATTTGACCCTATATGTCACCTATAGGTTACTTATGGATACATTGTTTACTCTTTAAGAACCCGAAGGGTTATACCCTTTTTAAAGGAGACATTAAATGACCAACAAGAAAAAACTGTCGTTCGCGGAGCAGATCGACAAAATGATGCAAAGAATTGCTTTGGGGACTTTTTTAGTCGCGGTCGCCTATGCAATCGTAACCGCCAAATTTATCGTAACAGAGGAAACCGGTGATGTTTTAAACATCATTGCAAAGGTTTTAGGGGTTTTAATTATTGTTCTGATTCTTCCGACGTTTATTAAATTCGTTAACATGCGAAGGAAAAACCGGGAAGGCTGCCGCGAACCTGAAGGCTTTGTCATTGAAATGTTTAACAAAGCCACCGGGAAAGCCTTCCAGTTTACCTTTCTGTTTCTCATTTTCTTTGAGTTGGTAAGCAAATTTTACCTGACCCACCTGCCCGGTGAATTTTTTATTAAAGTGATCGTATCGGTAACCCTTGGGATCTTCAGCATTACCTTTTTCTTTCTAAATCGGGCTGGCGATATAGGAGAAGGCGAATGAACAAAGAACTTTCAAACAGGATCCGGGTGTTCCGCGCCGAACAGCGTATGAGCCAGGGTGATCTGGCCGATGCCATTGGGGTTACCCGGAAAACCATCAACACTATAGAAGTGGGAAAATATGTCCCCTCAACCATTATCGCCTTGAAAATCGCCCGGTATTTCAAGGCCCCGGTGGAAGAAATTTTTTCACTGAATACTTAACCGGCCTGAGTCACGACAAACAAACTAAAAAAGGGAAAATATAATGAATAAAAATAAACAAACGATACTGATACTTGGAAACGCTCTGGCCTGGGCTGGGGCTATTCTCACTGCCGCGTTTTTCACTCGGGGCATGGTGGATAAAGAAACCAGCTTTATGATCACCATGTTCCTGATTGCCGGCTGGTTCATGGTCAACGGGCTCTTAACCGCTGGGGCAGGTTCCATCCGAAAAGAGTGGGCGTGCATTAAAAGGCGCTTTGGCAATAGCTAAAATTGATTAAAACAACCCTCCCAAAAAAGGGCCTGGAAATTCCGGGCTCTTTTTTTATTTGGCGGGTTTTCCCCCGCCAAAATTTATGATCGCATGGGTCATCAAAAGCATCCCCCAAACCAAACCCACTATGCCGACAAATTCATTATCCAGTTCAAAGAAAAACGCCAGCCCATATAACCAGGTTATCACGACCATAAAGGTCAAAAGGTGGAGGAAAAAACCCCTCCACTCCTTAGCAATTGGGGTTAAAAATCTATTGTCCATTTCCTTAAGTTCCCTTTCGTCCATCGTCGCCTTTTTCAATTCGGAAACGGAAACTTCAAACCCGGCCGCAAGCGCCTTTAGGGTTTCCATGCCGGGCTTTTCACCTTTCTCCAGGCGCTGGATGGTCCGGGCACTTACGCCACTGATCTCAGCCAGTTGCTCTTGCGACCAACCTTTTTCAGTTCGAAGTTTTTTAAGGTTCATCGAAATTCCATTTCCAAATTAATCAGGCGCGGTGACTACCAGGAACTTGAAAGGTGAAACACGACACCGGGCTGACAAAAACATGCCACAGACCGGCCAGAAAAGCGACAGTGGTGTCGGGTTGTAATTAAAACACAGACAAAGGAATCGTTCACAGCTATCAAAGTGAAATAACCCTGCCGAGCAAACGCGAAAGTTGGCGAAAGCAGCTATTCCCCTTTAACCTCTTCCTTCTAGAATGTCTTTATATTGGGTGAAGGCCGCCGATATAAATTCCATGAACGCCCTTACCCTCGCATTGGACATCATATCTTTATGCGCGAGCACCCAAACCCAATCTGATGGTATCGAGGTGGCCTTTGGAATTCGTTTTATGCCGATTTCTCGATCGCCGATAAAGCAAGGTAGCGAAGCGATCCCCAAATGCGTTTTAATTGCTGAAAGCTGAAGAACGTCAGAGTACATATTTCCTCGTACCGGGATGTCCGGGTATTTCTTTTTCTCTGGCCACTGCAGATGATTGGCTGCATCGCCCCAGCCAAGCCAGTGGCAGGATTCGGGGTCATTCAATGGATCGTGGTTTTCGAGATACTTTTCGCTGGCATAGGCTGAATAGTACACCCGGCCAACTCTTTTTCCGGCAAGAGACTCTGGTGGATTATCCGCAAGCCGGATCGCTACATCGGCTTCGCGCCGCGCTAAATCCCTGAACTGGTAAGTCATGTTAATCTCTACATCCACATCCGGATAAAGAGCCATGAAATCGGCGATATTGGGCATCAATAAATGTGTTGCGAAACCATTTGGGATGGTGACGTTTAAATTTCCCTCAAGACGCGCATCTATACCCGTAAGATCGCATTCAATTGCACAAACTCTTCTTGAATTTTAGATGCGGAATTCCACAAACGCTCGCCTACCGGGGTAAGTACATAGCCACTAGGAAGGTGATCAAAAAGTTTCGATCCCAACTCGCTTTCCAGGGCCTTGATTCTTCTGGCACAAGATGTGTGATGCATCCCCAGTTTGGCCGCAGCCTTTTTTAAGCCTTTTGCTTGGGCAATCGCCAAAAAAACCTTCAAGTCATCCCAATTCATTGTTGATCAATCTCCATTTCCAGGGGGCGCATTTTTGCATTAACTAAACTCATAAATGGACACTTTGCAACTAAATTGCATTCCGCTAAATCGAGGTCAAATTAACGTTCAATTGTAAAGGAAATCAAAATGAATTCGACCACAGTACAATTCAATGCCGGGACAGCCATTGAGCTATCTTTTGCCACCGTTGCCGAAGGTAAAGAGGCCCAGCTTTTTGGGGAATATTTTCCAAAAGTGATGCCCATAGTCGTTGACCTTGGCGGAAAACCCATGGGCTCCTATGCCATTGGAGATTCTGCCACAAAACTGGGCACTCCAAAAATGGGAGCTTTTTTCCAATGGCCGAATCTGGAAGGCTTTCAAAAGCTACATGATGACCCTCGGTTTTTGGCTATCAAAGGGATTAGAGACGAAGCTTTAAGTTTCTTTTCCAACGCACACTTTTTTTGCGTTGCTGAAGATACAGAGGTCACCTTCGAGGAAGGACAGGAATACGCCCTGGTAGCGGAAAGGGAAATGTCCGAAAACGAAGAGCAGGGCATGTTTGATTCACTTGTCACCTTAACCCCTGCCCCGGGCGCGTCAAATCCTGACTTCAACGCATCGCAAATTCACATTGCGCGATGGGATGAAAACAGCCAACGCGCCTTTGATGCGGCCAAATCTGGACAAAACGGAGCTCGCGATTTGTTTAAATTCGAAATAAATATGCCCGCTTAAAGAAGGGTCAAGCTCCCCTAAACAAAAAAAGGCCCCATTTCTGGGGCCTTTTAATTTATCTTCAGGAAAATTTTAAATATTGGTTAAGCAGCCTTGCGTCTGTTGCGGTTTTTGGGTTTGCCGCTAGTCCAACCGCCGCCACCTTTTTTCTTGCCGTAATGCTTGAACGGCTTGCCATGTTTGTTCTGACTTTTTTTGCCTTCCCAATGTTTGGGTTTGGCTGTGCCATGATCTGGCTTGGCTTCCCCGTTCTCGGTTTTTTGCTGGGGGTCTTGGCTTTTATTATCTTTCCAATGATTGGATCTGTTTTCACCGTTCTGGGCCTTTTTATCCCAGCGCTTGGATTTCTTTTTCCAATTATCGGACCTGGCCTCGCCATTTTGGTCCCGCGCGTCAGCTTGCCCTGGTTTCTTGTCCCAGGGTTTGTTGTTCTTTTTCCAATTGTTTGCCTTGGCCTCACCATTTTGGGAGCGGGCATCAGTTTGCCCTGGTTTTTTGTCCCAACGTTGGGTTTTCTTTTTCCAATTATCTTTCTTGGGCTCAGACATGCCTGCCTTTGATTGATTATTATTGGACCGTTGCTGGTTGTCGGGCCGTTTATGGCTTTGTTTGGCCAGGGTTGGCGGGGCAATGTCAAACTCAGGTTTGGCCTTGGCCACTGGCGCAACGCCGGGGACAAACTTTGATTTATCCAGGTTTTGGCCGATCAGGCGCTCAAT
>JAZFRG010000193.1:0-2440 GCA_036445535.1 Sphingomonadales bacterium | reverse complement strand
CCCGAATAAAAATCTACATTGGGATAAAGTTTCTTTTCAATAAAATAATCATCCTTAAGGGCAATTTTCTCCAATTCACGGGCGACATCAAACAAGTGATCATCCACGCCCAATTCTTCTAAAACATCATGGGCGGCTTTTTGCATTACCTTGGCCCGTGGGTCAAAATTTTTGTAAACCCGGTGGCCAAACCCCATCAATCTGAAGGGGTCGTTTTTGTCTTTGGCGCGGTTCACAAATTCCGGGATGCGGTCAACAGTGCCAATTTCGCCTAACATTTTTAGGGCTGCTTCGTTGGCGCCTCCGTGAGCAGGTCCCCACAGGCAGGCAATACCCGCGGCGATACAGGCAAACGGGTTTGCCCCTGATGAGCCGGCTAAGCGAACCGTTGAAGTGGAGGCATTTTGCTCATGGTCGGCATGGAGCATAAAGATCAAGTCCATCGCTTTTTCCAGCGTTGGGGAAATTTTAAATTCTTCTGCCGGAACCGCGAAGGTCATGTTCAGGAAATTGGCGGCATAACTCAGGTCGTTTCTGGGATAAATAAATGGCTGTCCGATCGAATATTTGTGGGCCATCGCTGCCAGGGTTGGCATTTTAGCAATCAGCCGGTAGCTGGCTATGCGCCGTTGGTCAGGGTCGGTAATATCAGCGCTGTCATTATAAAAAGCGGCCAGGGCGCCAACCACACCCACCATAATTGCCATCGGATGGGCGTCGCGGCGAAAGCCCCCGAAGAAATGGCTGAGTTGTTCATGAACCATGGTATGGTAGGTAATATCGTGGGTAAATTTTTTCTTCTGGGCGGCTGTGGGCAATTCACCAAAAAGCAAAAGATAAGAAGTTTCCATAAAATCACTTTTGGCGGCCAGCTGCTCAATCGGATAACCGCGGTATAAGAGAATGCCTTTTTCACCGTCAATATAGGTTATTTTTGATTCGCAAGAGCCAGTTGAGGTGTAGCCTGGGTCAAAGGTAAACATACCGGTTTCGCCGTAAAATTTACGAACGTCCATTACCCTCGGGCCAACGCTGCCTTCCATCAAGTCAAATTCATATGAATTGCCGCCAACCGTTAACTTTGCCTTGTCTTTACCCATTGATCACCTTTCTAATTTTTCTGATCCCCGAGGCGGGTTAAACTTTCTTCCCGCCCAAGAACTGCCATTACTTCAAAAACACTCGGGCTAATATTACTTCCTGTTAGGGCCGCCCTCATGGGCTGAGCCACTTTGCCAAGTTTGGTTCCCTCTGCCTCAGCGAAATCTCCGACCGCCGCCAAAAGCGCCTCTTCACCCCAGTCTTCCTGGTTCTCAAGGAATGGACAAAGCTTGGAAATTATCGCCCTGGCCTCAGCGTCTAAAAGCTTTTCCGCCTTTTCATTCATCTCAAGCGGGCGCTTTTTGAAGTAAAATTCTGCGCTTTCCCCTAAAGCTTTAAGGGTTTTTGCCCTTTCTTTCAACCCTGGCATCGCCTGGGTAAGCGTATTTACCTCTTCCTGATCCAGTTTTCGGCCCAGACCCTCTTCCAAAAATGGCACTGTTTTTTCAGCCAAATAATCATTTTTTGCATCACGAATATATTGGCCATTCAGGTTTTCAAGCTTTTGAAGATCAAAGCGCGCAGGGCCTTTGCCAATGGCTTCCAAGGTGAACCATTCTTTGGCTTGGTCGGATGAAAAAATTTCATCATCGCCGTGACCCCAGCCCAAACGGTTTAAATAATTTCTCAAGGCTTCAGGTAAAAAGCCCATATCGCGGTAGGCCTCTACCCCCAAAGCGCCATGGCGTTTGGATAGCTTGGCACCGTCTGAACCATGGATAAGCGGAATATGGGCAAACTCAGGGACGTCCCAGCCCAGGACTTTGTAAATATGATATTGCCGAAAGGCATTGGTCAGGTGATCATCCCCCCTGACAATATGGGTAATGCCCATGTCGTGGTCATCGACAACAACGGACAACATATAAGTTGGGGTGCCATCTGAGCGCACCAGAATCATATCATCCAGTTGGTCGTTGGGGACGGTAACTTTACCCTGAACCTGGTCAACAATAGTAGTTTCACCGCTTTGCGGGGCCTTTAGCCGGATTACCGGATTAACCCCTTTGGGCGCATCGGCCTCTGGGCGGTCACGCCAACGGCCATCGTAACGCATCGGTTTTCCCGCGGCCCGTGCCGCCTCGCGCATTTCGGTCAGCTCCTCTGGCGATGCATAGCACTTATAGGCATGGCCCTTTTCCAAAAGCTGCTGGGCAACCTCAAAGTGCCGGGTCTGGTGCTGCGATTGGAAATAGGGGTCGCCGTCCCAATCAAGGCCGAGCCAATTCAAGCCCTCTATAATGGCATCAATGGCTTCCTTAGAAGATCGGGCCCGGTCGGTGTCTTCAATGCGTAAGAAAAACTTGCCGCCCTGGCCTCGGGTATAAAGCCAGTTAAA
>JAZFRG010000192.1:0-3364 GCA_036445535.1 Sphingomonadales bacterium | reverse complement strand
GTCGATGTTAAAGGCAAATTTTTAACTCACAAAAACGAGAGCAAGTGTGAGAAAGGTTTACTTTAACCTTGTTTTAGCTTTGCTAGGATAATGGTGGGAGAGAAATCAAATATATAAATGATAAGGAGGGGTTATCATGAACCACCGTAGACCCGTATTTTTTTCATTAATTTGTTCAATTTTTTTAAGTTTAGCGACGATTTCAGGGAATTTAAATGCTCAAACAGGGGATGCAAACCTTGACGGGGCGTTGGCCGAACTGCAAGCGACCCCCCTTGGCAGCGACAGTGAGCGCACCCAACAGCAAGAAATCATTGCCATGGTGCTTTCGATGGAGGGAGCTCCGGCGTCTTCCAGCGCTTTCAGGCGGTTTATGGCGCGCGGCGAAATGGCCCAGGAAATGGCAACAAATGCCAGCGGCTATGAAGCCACGGCCAGGGAATATAGAGCCGCCACCCGCGAAGCCCCGTGGGCCGCCGACGCCTATTACAAATTGGGCAGCGCCGAGGAAAAGGCTGGTAATCTGGACGCTGCTGCGATCGCCTACCAGATGTATTTAACGGCAGCCCCCGATGCCTTTGATTTTAATGCGGTTGAGGAAAAGGTCTTCCGGCTTGAATTCCAGGCAGAGGTGGCCGCAAAAGCACCGGTGACGCGCCAACCCGAGCCAACCTCCGGGGCCTCAGCCCCGCTGGAACTGCCAACATTAACCCGCCAAGAGTTGCTATTTTACGTACGCCCTGAGGGTTTGCCCCAACCCCGCAATATGAAAAGCGTCGCCTCTGATTTCCCGAACCTGTCGAGTTATACGAGTTCGGGAAAAGTTCTGGTTTCTTTTGATATCGAGGAAAATGGCAGAACCTCTAATCTTCAAATCATCAGGGCTACGCGTAAGGGCGCTTATGATGATGAAGCCAAAACCGTGGTTAAAAAATTGCGCTTTGAAAAAGGCACGCCGATACGGGGCGTGATTTATGACTTTTCGTTTTGTAAAGCCAGCGACCGGCTCAGGAAGCTGATTTGCGACATCCGCTTTGAAAAGGCAAACGAGGCCGCGGAAAACGCCCCAAGGTTACTTAAGTTTGCCGTTCCTACCTATAACACCAACGCGGTCCGGCGGGGGATTTGCGGCGCGGTTAACATTCGCTTTGACGTCAATAGCGAAGGGTTGGTTTCAAATTCAAGAATCGTTACCGCATCCGGGGCCGGCGGCCAGTTTGGTTTTAACGTCAAGGAAGCCGTGGATACGTTCAAGTTTGCTGGCGGTTCGCCAACCAGCGGTGTTGAATACAAAGTAAGTTTTGGCTTGCCAGGAACCTGCTCACCCTCTTAAATAGAGTTTATGAAAAGTTTTTCTCTGGTTCTTTTAGGTCTCCTGATTTTTGCAGGGCTTCCGGCAAAGGCCCAGAAACCTGTTTACAACATCGAAAATGTCACCGGTGATCTTTACCTGTTTTCAGATGGCCAGGTGAATGGCGTAATGCTGGTTACCAAAGAGGGCATTGTTGTCGTTGATCCAGGCCCGGTAGAACTCGCCGAATGGTTAAAAAAAGAAATCACATCCCGTTTTGGAATGCCGGTTAAGTATGTTGTTTATGCGAACGACCAGCCCGAGCATTTCACCGGCGGCCCGGTTTTCAAAGATTCCGCCGATTATTTGGTTCATCCGGAAGCAACCGCTACTCATGAAAATCTGCGACTAACGGGTAAAATTGCAGAGGCCCCCATCCTTGCTAAAGATTACGAAATTGGGGGAAAGGAATTCCGGTTGTTGACTGCCCTCCCAATCCCGGCAATGGGGGTCTTATTCCCGGAAGAAAAAGTTTTTTATATTTCAGATCTTATTCAGGTGCGAAGTATCCCGGAAAAAATATTTACCGACCAGACCATAAAGAACCATATGGTTGCTTTGTTCAGATTCCACGTAAAATTTAAGACCTTCCTTTCCGGACACGGAAGCCCAGGCAGCCATAGAGATTATGAGGCTTATCAAGAGTTTATCTCTACACTCCTGAAACAGGTTTTCGATTTCCAGCGAAATGGAAATGGGCTTGAGGAGGTTTCTCAAATGGTGAATCTGGACCCTTTTCAGGATTGGGACCTTTTTAGTGAAAGGCGGGATCAAATTATTTCTCATGTTTTTCATGCAATTGAAAAAGATAAAAATTTTGAAAAATATTTGAAACAAGGGATGGTTTTTCCAATTGCGCTTATGGGAATGCGCATCCCTGAAAAATTATACAACAAAAAAACCTGCGGTTGGACAAAGGTCCAATACGATGTCACCGCCAAGGGGAATGCCAAGAATATCAAGGTCATCGATCAGCAGCCGCCCGGGGTTTATGGGTTAATCTCAATCGAATCTTCTAGGCGGCACCGCTACCTCCCTGGCTTCCCAGGGGAAGGAATCGAGGTTATCACCTATTATGATTTTGACGGGGAATGCGAGATGGTCCCTAAATCGCCGGAGGAGAAAAAAGAATGAAAAGGTTTTTTTCCATCTTCCTGGGTTTGTTCGTTTTGATTTCCCTCCCGGCAATGGCCCAGAAACCTGTCTATAACATCGAGAATGTCACCGGTGATCTGTATCGTTTTCAAAGCAACAATCATTACGGGGTTTTCCTGGTCACCAAAGAAGGGATTATCCTTGCGGATCCTATCAACACTGCCACTGCCACCTGGCTAAAAGGCGAGCTTGATACGCGTTTTGGCGTTCCGGTAAAATATGTCATTTATTCGCACGATCATGCCGATCATACCTCTGGCGGCGAGGTGTTTGAGGACACCGCGACCTTTGTCGCCCAGGCTTACGCACTAAAGAAATTTCAAGAAAGCGGGCACACCCCCGTACCCCAAAGATTGGTTCTAACCAACGATGTCCTTGAACTTGGGGGCGCAGAGGTTGATTTGTTCTATTATTGGAATTCCCATACAGATAATTTGTTGACCATTTATTTCCCTAAAGAAAAAGCGGTTTTTCTGGTTGATGCCGTTGGCGTTAAACGGCTGCCTTACCGCGACCTTGCATCGACCAATGTCAACAATACGATCTTTTATCTTTCCGAAGTTAAAAACCTTGATTTTGATATTCTTATCCCGGGTCACGGAAGCATCGGGGGGCCAAAGGACCTAGATGATCACCTAAATTACCTTGGGGCGCTTTCACATGGAGTTACACGTGGTTTGGAATTGGGGCATAATCTTGAAACCATTAAGGAGGATGTTGCCCTAGATGATTTTAAAGACTGGGCAATGTTTGAGGAGTGGAGGGAGTTAAATATTGAGGGAGCCTACCGGCAGAAGTTTGAAAAAAAATCTCAACCGGCAAAAGAAAATTATCCCGTTCGGATAAAATACAAGAATC
>JAZFRG010000191.1:0-2219 GCA_036445535.1 Sphingomonadales bacterium | reverse complement strand
GTTTGCCGCTAAAGTAGCTCCCTGATAAATTTAATTTTCAGGGGGGAACTCATGGCATCTGGTGGACACGAACAATGGTCGTCGCGTATGGCCTTCATTTTTGCGGCGGTTGGCAGCGCGGTCGGTCTTGGTAATATTTGGCGCTTTCCGTACATGGCCGGTGAAAACGGTGGTGCGGCTTTTGTTCTTATATATATAGCCTTCGTTCTTTTTATCGGCATGCCGGTTTTGATGGCTGAGCTGACGATCGGTCGGCGCGGTGGCATGAGCCCGATTAATTCTGTGAAAAAAGTAGCTGAAGCGGCCAAGAAAAACCCGCGGTGGTCCTGGATCGGTGGCCTTGGTGCTTTTGGCGGTGGTCTGGGGCTCTTGAGTTTTTATAGCGTCGTGGCGGGTTGGGTTCTGGCTTATATTATTAAAGCTGGCTCTGGCATGTTTACCGCTTTTTGGAACGCAACCGAGGTTACCCAGGCGGCGACCAATGAACTAGCGGTTGCTGCGGTTAGGGAACAATCAAGCGCGGTCGTGGCTGCACTAGAAGCCAGTCCCGGCACAATGACCTTCTGGCATTTAATTTTTATTGCCATCACTATTTTCATTGTCGCCAAAGGAATAAAAAGCGGACTTGAAAAAGCGGTGGTCTATTTAATGCCGCTTTTATTCCTAATTCTTTTAGTGCTGGTCGGTTATTCGATGGCCACCGGGGAATTCAGTGCGGCCGTAACCTATTTGTTTGAGCCGGATTTTTCCAAGGTAACTAGTGGAACTGTTTTGGCAGCGGTGGGACAGGCCTTCTTTTCCTTAAGTCTGACGGTTGGCACGATGTTGGCATATGGCTCTTATTTACCCAAAAACATCAACATTCCCAAATCGGCGGCGATCATTGCCGCCTCTGATACCGGGGTCGCGCTGATAGCCGGCCTGGCTATTTTCCCGCTTGTGTTTGCCTATGGGTTAGATCCAGCCTTTGGCCCCGCCTTGATTTTTGAAACCTTACCAATTGCCTTTGGGACCATGCCAGGAGGGCAAATTTTTGGTTCCCTTTTCTTTGTTCTTTTGGCGATTGCCGCAGTTACCTCGTCAATTTCCCTGTTGGAGCCAGCGGTCTCTTATTTCGAAGAAAAATACGGAATAGGCCGCTGGAAATCAGCTGTTTTTGCAGGGGGTGTGGCGTTTCTAATTGGTTTGCTAACGGTTTTTTCCTCCAACGAGCTAAAAGATTTTCTACCCTTTGGCTTCCTTGGTTTGGAAACAATAGGGGAAACCCCAGCAACCTTTGCTAAAATAATCGACTTTACCGTCAGCAACATCATTATGCCGGTTGGCGGGCTGCTGCTGGCAATTTTTGCCGGCTGGATAGCGCTCAGGAAAGATATGCGGAGCGAAATGGGCCTGAAAGAGGGTGGCCTGTTTGAGGTCTGGCATGTGCTGGTAAAATACGTTTGCCCGCCGGTGTTGATCATCATCATCATTTCAGGGCTGACCTAAGCCGAAACTAAATAGAAATTCAAAAGGGCCTCAAATTCGGGGCCCTTTTTTTATGCGCTTGCCCGGGCGATATCTTGTATCCGGCCGACCATGGAAAAAAGCCCGTTGGTGCGCATTGGTGAAAGATGGCGCGACAAGCCCAAAGTCTCAAGCACGGCCTTGGCATCGGTCTCGACAATTTCCTTGGCTGTGTGACCGGAAAACAAAAGCATCATTAGGGCCACAAGGCCCTTTACAATATGAGCATCGCTATCACCCTCAAAGAAAAGTTTTGGTGGGTTGTCATCGCTTAAGTGCGGATTAAGCCAGACCTGGCTGACGCAGCCTCGAACCTTGTTGGCTGGGGTGCGGGCCTGATCCGGAAACGCGGGCAGCATTCGGCCCAGGTCTATTAGGTACCGGTAGCGGTCTTCCCAGTCGTCCAGGACCTCAAAAGTCTCAAGGACATCATCCAGTTTCATTTCATCCAACGTCATGGCTGTGATGTGAGCCTGGCCTAGGGAAAAGTCAACAGATAACGAAACAGACCCCGGACATTGCCGGGGCCTGCTGATATTTCTCAAAGTCCCTTGGACGTTCTAGTGTGGGAGGTTTGGGATGGGGATCAGTCTTCCAGTCCTCTGAGTTCCCGGTCGAGCCGGAATTTCTTCGATGTCATGTAGGCTTCCAGTTTCTGGGTTCTTTTTTCTACTTCGTCAATGCGCCGCCTGATATCCCCAGTGTCGTAATCA
>JAZFRG010000190.1:0-2826 GCA_036445535.1 Sphingomonadales bacterium | reverse complement strand
GTTTTTGGAACCCTGACCCAGCAAAGAATAAATCCCCCAAGAAACACCCGACAGGAAACTAAAGGCCGCCCCTACGATGGGTGGCATTGTGATCCCGGGGAGGAACAAGTATATAAAGCCGATTAGGGCTAAAATAATGCCAATCGATTCCTGTTTGTTCATCGTATGGCCTTGGACAAATGACGCGACCATCATGGTCAGTTGAACACTGGCAAAGAGAATCAAAGCACCGGTTCCGGTGTTCAATTGGACATAAGCCAACGAAAAAAATAGGGCGTAGGCAAACAGAGTGATGGCGGCCAGTGAGTTTTTGGCGTTGGGCTTTATCGGTTCGGATGATCGGACCTTGAAAAAAAAGAAAAGAAGAAGGATAGTGCCGGAAAACAGTCTCAATAACGTAAAACTGACAGGGCTGTTGGCCGAATCGAAGAGGGCCAAACGGCAAAAGATGGAATTGGCCGCAAAGGCGACCATGGTTAAAGTGGTTAGGGCAATTAATTTTAAGTTCACAATGAGATTGGGTGATTGTTTAAAGGTAACCTTAAATTAGACCCACCTTACCCCCTTGGGAAAATTGAGTGGTGAGGCAATGCAATTTGAGAGGGGAACGAACTGATTTGATCGGCGGGAAGCTACACCCTTAAATCTAATTTGGCGTTTTCCGGGGGAGTGACGATTTCTCGGGTTGCAACTTTTTCTGTTCCTGATGAAGGGTTTTCACTCTTATTCTGCATTGCCAACCCTCTTTTGGTCAAAGAAGGCTGGGAGGTTTGAACCTTTTCCGGGAAAGTGCTAACTGAGCTAACGGAATCCATTTAAACCACCTGTTTTATTGTCCACACTTCTGTATGTTTTTCGGCAAAAAGTGGTGTAACTTTAGCTGGGCTGGAGAACGCAAATCCGATGACGAGTAGAAAAATGATTATGACTTATCTCCTTTTTCATTTAAAAGCGAAATCCGCGTGAGCCCAGGCTTTTTGGAAGCGTTGTTCCCTATTTTGAATTTTGTTTTTATCGCCCATGGCGCGGGCGCTGAGCAGCAGGCCGTACAGGGACCAGCCGTTTTCGCGGTGGCGTTCCAGATCTTCCAGGAAATATTTTTCCGCCTCGCCCGCTTGCCCGGATTTTAGCTGGGCATGCCCCATCGGTTGGCGCATGGGGTAGTACCAAGTGTGCGGCTCTTCGTAATAGAGGCTGTCCTCAAGCTCGATCCCCGCTTGGTAATGCTTGATGGCCGCATTGGTGTTTCCCTGCTTCTCTTCGATTTTTCCGGCGAGAAGATGCGCGCCCACATTTAAGAGATCGGACACCTTATTCTTGCCCCAAATTTTCACGTTTTCCAAGTCTGGGTCGGCCGCCAGGGCTTCCAGTTTCTTAAGCTCGGCCTTCGCTTCGTCCAGCCTGTCCTGTGCGACATACGCCATCCCGCGAACGTGATGCCATACCCCGTTGGGATACTTGAGATCTTCCGGCGGCACCGACTCTTTAAGGATATCGTCCCAGCGTTCAAAACGCGCCAGGACGAACATCGGCGTCACCCAGAAATGCTGCAGGGTGCCTAAACCCGGCAGGCGCATCTTAGCGGTGTCCACCCTTTCGACCAGCGTGCGGGCGGTTTTAATGGCGGCGTCCCCTCTGCCCTCCCAGGTGTAAGCGGCCCAAAGGAAGTGGTGGTTGTGCGGCATGTAAGCCAGCGGGTATATCCCCTTAGGGGTACAGGTTTCGCGGTACGCATCGTCCGCAACGATCGCCCGCTCGTTCGCGACCGCTGCTTTATGGTACTGTCCGGTCCGAATATAAATGTGCGCGGGCATGTGTACGAGGTGCCCCGCTCCCGGCTGCAGGTCCCCTAACCGGTCCGCGCTCGGAACCGCCCGGTCGGGGTCCTTGGACGCTTCCACGGCATGGATATAAAGATGGTTGGCGTGCGGATGATTGGGGTTTATCTTTAGCACTGATTCCAGGGCGGCCACGACTTCGGTGATCGAGTTTTTGGGTTTGCCGTCGGCGTCCCAGTAATTCCAGGGATTGAGGTCTATGAGCGCCTCCGCGAAAAACACCGCCGCGTCCGCATCCTCCGGGAATTTATTGCGCAAGTCACGCATGGCTTCCGCGTAAGCCTTATCGAGCGCGCTCCGATCTCTTACCGGTTCGGGGGCATAGCGTTTGGCCATGGCTTGGATTTTGGCCTTCTCTTTATTGGTGGCGGCCGCTGAAAGTTTCAGGGCTTTCTGGATCGCGGCGTAGGCCTCGGGAACTGCGGCATCGTCCATCGGGGCATTGATGTTTGGCCCGAGGACATAAGCGATCCCCCAATTGCACATGGCGCATTCCGGATCAAGCTCCGCCGCCTTCGCGAACGCCCGTTTGGACTCGGCGTGGTTGAAGCCGAAAGCGAGCGCCATCCCCTTATCGTAAAATCGCTGCGCCTCGGGAACCTTCGTGCTGATAGGATGCGTCTGGTCACCCAGGCTGCCCATAAGCAGTTTCTCGCAGGAGTTCCATCTATCCTTGCCAGCGGCGCCACCCGCGCTGACCGCAACCATCAAAAATGCCAAAACCAAAACTCGACGAATCATCCTGGAGCCTCCTAAAAAGGTCAATTTATCGTCACATGCATTAATTTTAAACCGACATTTCCCATTTGACCGTGAAAATCTTCAAAAAGTTTAAAGGGTCGAGAAAAATAGCTATTCATTTCAATATTTTCTTTGGATTGGTCCCGGAGTTTCTCACTTTTTGCATTTTTGGTCAATATTCGAGTCTTTCCAATGAAAAATTCATGATAAAAGGATCATAAACCAAATGTGTCTCTAGCTAAATTCC
>JAZFRG010000189.1:0-6270 GCA_036445535.1 Sphingomonadales bacterium | reverse complement strand
TGAAAAACCGGACACTTATAGGGCTTCCAGAATAAAAACTTCCAAGGCCTTGAACCCTTCCCGGTTTGAAGGCAGCAGATTATTAATCCATGGTTTTACCGACGACCATACCAGCTTTTTCAAGGTTTACCAGGAGGGTCTGGAAAATCTGTCAAACCGGCGATCCCTAAAGACTCTAAATCAAAACGAACAGGTCGCCTTTTGGCTCAATCTTTATAATGTCATCGTCATCAATAAACTGGTTGAAGAATACCCGATTTCAAAATTGAAATCACTGCGCAGCACCAAACGTGGCAAAAAATCCTTCTGGACCGAGAAAACGACGACAGTGGAAGGGGTTTCTCTTTCTTTAACCGATATTGAAAAAATCCTGTTCAAAAACTTTGATAGCCCTTTGGTTGCCTTCGGCTTGTGGCAAGGCTCGATCGGCGGGCCGCGCCTGATGAACAAAGCCTTTACCGGAAACAACGTTTGGCGGGCGCTGGAAAATAATGCGGTTGAATTTGTAAATTCCAATCGCGGTCTTCGCTCCCCAACGGGTTCAAAAATGAAAGTTTCTGATTTCTATGAATGGATGATGCCTGCTTTTGGCACTTCGCCTGATCATGTCTTGAATTTTATCAAAGAGTTTGCCAATCCGAATTTTGTCACCGGGGTTTCCGGCGTCTCCACCCTTAGCTTTAAAATTTATGACTGGACCGTTGCTGATATTCTAGGTGGTAACTACCATAGTGGAAGCTCAAACCAGTTGGGGGGATTGCAAGCTTCTCATGGTGGAAGAAACACCTCGCCGGGCTCTTATGCAGAGGTCGCGGCGTTGATCCCCAATGAAGGAGATCCAGGTGCCATTGTTGGGTATGATGCGACAGCGGCGTTTGATTTAATTCTGGGCTTTACCCCGACCGGCCCGCTTGAGGGCATACCTTCAGGGGCGGTGGATCTACTGCAAGGCATTAAGGCCAACACCAGACTGCCGATCCCGATCATCACCACCGAGGAGTGTGCTCCGGGTGAAAACTGTCTTTTAGTCAACCCTGAAGAAAATGAGGAATAAGTTAAAAAAGGCGGGGTTAAACCCGCCTTTTTTACTAATCCTTTTTGGCTTTAATATTTGGCTATTTTGCCGCCAATCATAACAAAATCAACGTCCCTAAGTTCTGAGATATCTTCCAGAGGATTGCCATCAACGCCAATTAAATCAGCGGCCTTGCCAACCTCAAGGGTGCCAATCTGGTCTGACAACCCAAGCGCGTCGGCGGCATTAATGGTGGCCGAAATAATGGTTTCCTCAGGGGTCATTCCGGCGGCTACCATCAACTCGAACTCTTTGGCGTTCTGGCCATGGGGACTGACCCCGCTGTCGGTGCCAAAGGCTATTTTAACGCCGCCTTCGTGGGCCCGCCTGACTGCTTCCTGGATCATCGGCCCAACCAATAATGCTTTTTCGGCAATTTTTGGCGGTAAAACATCGGTATTTTTGGCAATTTCCATCACCGTGTGACCAGCCAAAATGGTCGGAACGTAATAGGCCCCGGTTTCCAGGAAAAGCTCAATGGCTTCGTCGTCCATCATGGTACCGTGCTCAATGGTTGCGACCCCGGCGCGAAGCGCGGCCTTGATTCCACCTGCTCCGTGAGCATGGGCTGCCACCTTTCGACCCATAGCCGTTGCCGCCTCAACCACCGCCTTTAACTCTTCATCGGTCATTTGCTGGTCGGTGCCGGTATTGGTGTTGGTTAATACCCCGCCGGTGGCTGCCACCTTGATCCAATCGCCTCCTAATTTGATGGCTTTGCGGGTCGTCTTGGCGCATTCCACCGCCCCGGTACAAACACTATCGCCTTGAATAAATTCCATCAGGTCACCCCGAAAGCCGGAGGCATCCCCGTGGCCGCCATTAATGATGACTGGATTGGCGTAAATAATCCGAGGTCCTAAAACGTAGCCTTTTTCAATGGCGTTTTTCAGGCCAATCATTATCGCCGGGTCGGCGCCCGCGTTCCGTAGCGTCGTAAAGCCGGCTTTTAAGGTTCGAAGCGCAAACATTGAGGCTCTGAGCGCGATCTCGGAATCTTCCATGTAAAACCCTTCGGTTCTGGAGCCTGGCCCAATTTCGCCGGTAATATGAACATGCATATCAATCAGCCCAGGCAAGACGAATTTATCCATCAAATCGTGGATCATCTCGACCTCACCCGGGGCATCAATATCATCGGGACCAATGTAGCCATCCCTGATTTCAACAATAATACCATTATGGATGACCAGACTTTGCTCAGCCTTTGGCGCTTCGCCGGGAACCGCCAGCAGGGTTCCGGCATGAACAATGGTCCATTTATCCTCTGCCCATGCGGCGCCCGTAAAAAACAAAACGATGAATAGTGATGCGATGAAATGCCTTAGTTTCATGAAACCCTCCTAAAATTAGAAAAAAACCTTAGGCGGGACAGGTGTTTTGGGCAAGCCTTTTGAAATTAAATATTTAACTTATAGGCGGATTGGCCCTGCAATGCCCTGGAATTCCATAGGTTACCAGATATTGGACTTTGGTTTCGCCGGGGCCTTTTTCAAACTTAAAATTTTTCAACGCTTCAACGGTTGATAAAACAAAAAGCCCCCTTTTAACCTTGTCTAAAACTTTTATGTTTCTTGCCCGCCCCTTAGGATCCACGGTAAATGCTACCTTTACCCAACCGCAGACATGGCGGCGACGGGCCTGGAGGGGAAACTCAGGAAGTCTGGCCTTTAAAACTTTAGGAAACCCTGAAAATTTATCAAATTTATAAAAAGCCGGATCACTGGGGGTTTTTGCCAAATCCTCCTCAGAGACCCCTAATCGAATAAATTTAATCCGGCAGGGAAAAGTACTTTGGCCATCGCTCAGAACACAATAATCAATTTCTTCAATTATCTTTTGCCCCGCCGCGCTTGGGGGATATTTAAACTTTTTCAGGGCATCCAGGGCAACCCGGGCATATTTTCCATGGGGGGTGGTTTTCAAGGTAATTATGTTTTTGACTTCCCCCGCTTGGCCAATCTCAATTTCAAAAAAATTACGGGAAGGCTGGCCGTTCCTCAATCCCCAGGGAACCGCAAAATCAACTTTTTTAAAATTTAACGGAATTGGAATGCTTTCCTCAAGCGGAAAAATTTCACCCCTGACAAAATCAGAGAAAAGAAAAAAGGGCGATAAAAGAACGCTGCCAATTAGCCAATTTCTATAAAATAATTTCACCCTAACCCCCGGACTAAATTAGGTTCCCAAGGTAGGGATTGGGGATAATTTTACAAGTGATTTTACTGTGATTGAAAACGCATAATTTATTTTTTTTGAAAAAATTTGAGGTTATTGCCCGCGGCCAATGGCCGTCCTGCCGCCAATCCCGTTGGCCAAATAATCCTCAAAGGCAAGTTCCGAATTAAAGGCGTTAATGTCTCCTACCGCATCAAAAATTCCAAAGGCATCAAAATCGCCGGGCCGCGGTGGTAATTTAAAATTGTCCCACCGGTAAAGGCCCGCTAAGGTTTGGCCGGGTTCATAGGTGGTTTTGGTCAAAGCCTTTATCGAAGCCTTTTCAAATTGGCGCACCGCCCTCGCGTTTTCGGTAATCCCGCGGTTCAGGCTTTCGGCATCGGAATCGACCACCGTTATATTTTCGGCGAGGCCTTTCTCATTTAGATCAAACTTCAAAATCACCCAGCCGACAAAACGCGCCTGGGAAGCGTTTTTGGGATACCTCGGGTTAATGTAGCGGCTTAACTTTGGAAATTCGGTGGGCTTCAATTCACTGATAATCCGGTACATCCCCTCAATGTTTAGCTCGGCCCATTCGTTGTACCGGCCCCAGTGAAAATAATGCTCCAGGTTTACCTTGGCTTTGGTTTCCTCCAGACTAAGCCCGGTAAGATAAGCATTGGCAACCTGGTTAAAAAGCTCAATCAAATAATTCTTATGGTCCGTTACATCCTTTTTTTCGCCGATCGGGCCATGCCCGGGAATGAGAATATCGAAATCCATTTCTTCAACGGCTTCGAGATAAAATATCGCGCTGGGGAAATAATAATCGCCCAGATTTCGGTACGGCAGCCTTTTGACGGCCACGACATCGACCAGGAAGACCGCACGTTCTTCCGGGAAATGGACGGTGATTAAATTATCCGAATGGCTCGCCCCGTAAAAAAACAGATCGACGATTTTTCCGCCCAGAAAAATTCTATAATTTTGCGGAAATCTTTTGGTTGGCACCGGGGTATGGCCGCTTTTTTTAATTTTTGCCTTGGCATAAACGTGGCTGACAAAGGTCGCGGTGTCCTCAAACACCTCGCCGCCCGAGGTGTGATCGGCGTGATCGTGGGAATAAATCACGTACTTGACAGGTACCCCGAAGCGGGCATCCAGCTCGCCCTTTAGCCAGGTCGCGGTGGCATTGTTGATCGGGTCGGCAAGGATAATCCCCTCTTCCGTGACCAAAAACACACCGTAATGATTGTTGCTTTGAAAGCGGTACAGATCACCGGTGACATTTTCGATGTTGTAAACAGGCTCCTGGGCCTGGGCGGGAAGCCCCGCAAAAAGAAGAAAAGCCAGGAAAAGAAAAAGTCTCATATCAAAAATTCCAAAATGGGTTGACCCACATTATAGCAAAAAAATCAAAAAAACATAACCACTTCGGAAAGGTAACCGTTTTTTCAATCCGAAAGAGTTTCGATTTGAAATATTTTCTTTTGAAATTTTTAATTGAATTCCCAGTGGCAGGCTCCCTCAAGAGCAAAATAGATCCTGGTTTGGACACTTTTTACATATGACTTTGTGAAATATTTATATTTTTTAGCAGCATTTATGGATGCTCTTTCAAATACTTTTGGTGGAACTGAATCAACAATCCTAAAATTTTCTGTGGTCCCATCTTCCTTGAGGTCATACTCTATCAAGACAGTGCCGCAAATATTTTTTTCATGTGCCAATCTGGGGTACTTGGGGTTAACTTTTTTGATGGGAAAATAATCCCCCTGAAAATATCCGTTGTAAATTTTTTCGATGCCGGCTGAAATCCCCTCCTCGTAATTACTCCAATCCCGATAATCAGGCATCTGAATTTCCGCCTTTATTTCTGAAAGGGATTTTCCTTCCAGCATTCTGTTAGTAACCTCAGCATTCAACTTGGTAAGAAATTGTTGGTAAGCCAAAAAATCTGCCCTATTTCCCCAATCACCGTGGCTGGGAATAGCTATTTCAAAATCCAGTTTTTTGCTTAAAAAAGTTAAAGACTCTAAAGTACTGGTTATAAAGGTTTCTTTTAAATCTTCAGGATAAATTGCCTTTACAAAAAAGGCGTCGGCGAGAAAAAGGGTCTTTTCTTGAGGAAAATAAATCGACATTAAATTATTGGTATGGGTTCTATACAAGTAATACATTTCCACCCTTTTCCCCCCCAATTCAACATAGGTACCTTTCGCAAATGTTGTGGTTGGGATGGTTATTTCTCCCCCCGGTGGGATCATTGTTTTGGTATTTTCATGAGAAATATAAAACTGGGCGGAATCTTCAAAAACCTTTCCCCCGGAGATATGGTCAGCGTGGTGGTGACTATAAATAACCACCAATACAGATTTATCAAAACGTTTCTTTAATTCACCCTTTAACCAGATCGCGGTAGCGGTGCTGATGGGATCAACTAGGATTATCCCCTCGTCTGTAACCAGAAAAACACCGTAATAATCATCACTTTGAAAGCGGTATAGATCACCCGTGATGTTCTCGATATTATAGACGGGCTCCTGGGCCTGGGCGGGGGAAATAAAGGCCAAGACCACTAAGGCAAAAACAGCGCTAAAAAATTTATTTATTATTACAACCTCCCTCAATTCTAAAAAATATTCTGGATTTAATTCCTTCCTGAGCGGGGAAGGTTACCTCTTGTAATTATCGCCTGCATCCGCAAAAAACTTCCCCCTTCTGAAGGTGGGCCAAAACCAAATCGAACGATTGCCCGGTACCTATCAATTGGCTTTCCGGCCTCGTATCTAGCTTTACTATAGGACCTAACCACGGATTTTTCAAACTGACCAGCTATGCTTTCATTCCTGGCCAACCCCCTGGTATTGCTAGTTGCATCAGATGCCAAGACAGTTATATCAACTGGGATTCCTTCATTATTAATATCAAAAATTACGATGACCCAACCCTCGTATCCCATTTGATAAGGGTTTTTAGGATAAATAGGATTCTTGTATTTTATCCGAACGGGATAATTTTCTTTTGCCGGTTGA
>JAZFRG010000188.1:0-2303 GCA_036445535.1 Sphingomonadales bacterium | reverse complement strand
GCTTTGGATTTGCTGGCGTTGCCTTACTTTTTAGCGGCGCAGGCCTGGCCAATATTGAAACCGAAGGTTTCGGCATGGTGGCGATGTTTGTTGCCTCAATTGCTTACGCTCTTTCGATGATTTTTGTGCGAAAAATTAGGGGTGTTTCCTCGATTAATATTGCCACCGGCTTCCTCGTGATGGCCGCTTTAGTAACCGTGCCCATTTCGTTGGTCTTTGACCCGCCCTGGGCCCATGAAATAACCCTTGAGGCCGCCCTGGCGGTTTTGTTCCTAGGCATCATGTCTTCGGGGATTTCCAGTATCTTGCTGATTTTCCTGGTGAAAAGGGCCGGGGTAACATTTTCTTCCTATTCTAATTATTTAACGCCGCTGGTCGCGGTTCTTTTGGGGGTCACTTTTTTAGGGGAAATCATGAACCAAAATACTTGGTGGGCCATGGTTTTAATTTTAGGCGGGGTCGCAATCGCCAACCTTATGAAACTAAGGGTCTGAACTCATTTGCCGAGTGGAGCTGTGTTGGTTCTGAAAAGCCAGTAAAACAGGAGAAAAACACAGGCGATATGGGGGATCGGCGCGTATTTTCGACGTCTTTTAATGGCTTTTCAGGCCAACCCTTAAAGGGCAACGCCAAAATCGGCCAGACCTTTGTCAAAAGCGCTTTTAATAGATGGCTATTATTCATCCCTTATTCCTTGGTCTGACCAATTTTGGCTGTGGCACAGCCCTCATCGGTAATTGGGTCCAGACCCTAAAAAACCCTTGCCCTAAAGGCCTCTGAAGGTTAAAGGAAACCTCCTGATTTGCACCTCTTGGGGAGGTCAAATAAATTTTTTAAAGGCTTGCTTGTCAGCCCCTCTATAAAGGGCTTATAAAGGTAAGCCGGATCAAATTGGAGGGCCGCTCAAAGTATTTGGATTGAAACCAAAACCGAGTGGTAAAATTTTTAATGACCGACGCCCACCAAAATCTGGCACCTTTGCCTACGGACGATACCCTGCCCCGGCGTAACGGGGATTTCCCCACTATGACCGCCGCTCTTGAATATGCCGCCACCGGCAAACGTGGCTTTAACTTTTATGATGGCAGGGGTGATCTTACTGAAGTTTTGACATTTAAAAATCTAATGCTGGGATCCCAGGAAATTGGCCGCAAAATTTCTGCCTCCAGCATTGGCAAGGGCGACCGGGTAGCTTTGATTGCTGAAACCAGTTCTGATTTTTTAAATTTTTTCTTTGGCTGTCAATACGCCGGTGCGCTGCCAACGCCGCTGCCGCTGCCGACGACCTTTGGCCAGCGCGAAGGCTATGTCGCCCAACTGGCGCTGCAGATGAAAAGCTGTAGTGCAAGTGCGGTCATTTGCCCCCATTATATGAAAAGCCTGGTGACCGAGGCTGCCAAAAAAGTCAAAACGGTTACCTTTTGCGGGACCTCGGAAGAATTTGTTGAATCGGTGGATGGCGAGGGCGAATTGTTCGAGCCCAAACCTGAGGATGTTGCCTACCTGCAATATTCCTCAGGCAGTACCCGGTTCCCCCATGGCATAATTGTCACCCATGCCTCGCTGATGGCTAACTGCCACGGGATCAGTGAACACGGGGTTAAACTCAGAGAGGGTGATCGGTGCGTTTCGTGGCTGCCCTTTTACCATGACATGGGGCTGGTTGGCACGGTTCTTGCCTGCGTCTCAAGCCAGGTCACCACAGATTATATTGCCACCGAAGATTTTGCCCGCCGTCCGATGACCTGGCTGACTTTAATCAGCCGTAATAAAGGTACCGTTTCCTACAGCCCCACCTTTGGGTATGACATCTGTGCCCGCCGCGTCAGCGATAGCATGTTAAAAGGCCTTGATCTTTCTTCATGGCGGGGGGCCGGCATTGGGGCCGACATGATCCAGCCCGACGTTATGGCGGCGTTTGCCAAGCGTTTTAAAAAGGCTGGCTATAGGGCAACCTCTTTTGTCCCCTCTTATGGGTTGGCGGAATGCACCCTGGCGGTCAGCTTTATGCCGCTTGAAACAGGGATTGTAACCGACCTTGTTGATGAGCGGATTTTATCCGGCGAGCTTACCTTTGAAGACCTAAGCGCTGAAAAAAAGAAAAAGCGCCGTTATCATGGCGCCGTTCCAATGCGAAAAGTTGTCAATTGCGGCAAGCCGCTCCCGGAATTCGAAGTTGAAATCAAGGGCCCTGGAGGTTCGGTCTTGCCCGATAAAGAAATCGGCCGGATTTTTGTTCGGGGGGCCTCGGCGTCCAAAATCAAATCCCCGTCACTGCTGTTGGTGATCCAGATGGCATTCTC
>JAZFRG010000187.1:0-11526 GCA_036445535.1 Sphingomonadales bacterium | reverse complement strand
CGTACCGGGTTTTGCATTCTGCACAAGAAATTATCATTAATGCTGTGTCCTTTAGGACTTTTTTTAACCCCAAAAACAATATTTAAACACCAAAACATTTATGCTTTCTTTTTTACCGCGGGGCTATTTATTTTACTGGTTTATGCCCTGAATTAAGCCAAACCTGCTGGACCTTGGGCCTTGGGGTGTGTAAATCTAGATAGTAGAAAATTCCTCTGGGGGGTCTCCTTTGATCAGCTTTGAAAATGTCGGTATGGCCTATCTTGACGGTGCGGAAATTTTGTCCGATATTTCCTGTGATTTGGAACCGGGCTCCTTGCATTTTCTTACCGGCCCAAGTGGTGCGGGGAAATCATCACTTTTGAAACTTTTATACTTGGCCCACAAACCTTCCCGGGGAACATTGAAATTTTTTGATACCAATATTGAAACAGCTAGCCGAAAAAAAATTATTAAGTTACGTCGAAAAGTCGGTGTTGTGTTCCAGGAATTTCGCCTCTTAAACCACCTGACAGCCTTGGAAAACGTTGCTTTGCCGCTTCACATTGTGGGTGGAAAAAGAAAGGTTATCCAGGAAAATGCCAGGGAACTTTTAGCCTGGGTTGGCCTTGAACAGCGTATGGATGCCTACCCTCCAACCTTGTCAGGCGGGGAAAAGCAACGTGTAGCCATTGCCCGTGCGGTTATCACAAAACCTGAGCTATTGTTGGCTGATGAACCTACCGGGAGTGTTGATCCGGAGATGGGAGAGCGGATCATCGGGCTTTTTGTGGAGCTCAATAAAATGGGAACCACCACCGTAATAGCCACCCATGATTATAACCTGATTTCCCGGTTTGATGGGACCATTTTGAATATCAATGAGGGGCGTTTGAGCCATGGCTGATAAAATCCAAAAAGAACAGGCTAGTTTTCTTGAGGCTTCCTTTTTTGGGCGTCTTAAAACCTTTTACTTTTTGCCCCCTAAAGAAAAATCAAACCGGTTTTTACCTTTGATCATTGGGGTAATGGCTTTTTTATCACTTTTAGGATCGGCCAGTGGTCTGGCCATTTTTAACGGCACCAAAGCCTGGTCCAGTGACCTGACCCAAACCATGACCATCCAGATTGTTCACCCAGAGGCTTCAGAGCGTGCCCGGCAATCCCGGGCGGTTATGGAAATACTGGAAGAAACCCCAGGCATCAGTGAAGCCCTGAAAATGGACCCCGAAGATTTGAGGGCACTATTGGAACCCTGGTTGGGCACCGGGAACGTTACCGATGATCTGCCCATCCCGGATATGATTTCTGTTACCTTAAACCCGGGTGTTCGGATTGACGGGGAAGCCTTGAATGTAAGGATCAGAGCCCGCGCACCCGATGCCAGCGTTGATGACCACCAGCAATGGATTGGTCAACTTTCTTCGCTTTCAACCATGCTGCAATTGGCGGTTTTTATCAGCATAACATTGATCGCCCTCACGACCATCGCCCTAGTGATTTTTGCCACTAAATCAGCGCTGGCTACCCATCGCGAAACAGTGGAAATTGTTCATTTAATGGGTGCCAAGGATTCGCTGATTTCAGGCGAGTTCAGAAAGCTTTTTATGCTTCATGGCTTTAAGGGGGGACTTTTGGGTTTGTTGGGGGCCTTTATAACAATTGTAATTTTCCTTTACCTTGCCAGCAAAATTGGCGGCGGATTATTGCCACAATTTAACTTAAATATAGGCCAAATATTAATTTTAGGCCTGGTCCCTTTTTTAACAGCTTTCCTTACCATGTGGACCGCCGATGTTACGGTTCGCCACGCCTTGGGAAAAATGGTTTAATTCTATGAAAAAACTTTTTTATATTATTTTTCTTTTGGGCTTGGCCTGGTCGTTCCTTTTTGCAGGTTTTGTAATCGACCTTCGAAATCAAACCCCGTCATCTGAGGCGGCAGACGGGCTAGTCGTTTTAACAGGCGGGCAAGGCAGAATTGACGGAGGGTTTAAACTTTTGTCTGAGGGCCAGGGAAAACGCTTGCTGCTTTCAGGAATAAATCAAGATTTGGATTTTGAAACAATTATGAGGGACATTGGCCAGGACCAGGACCTGAAAGACTGCTGCGTAGACGCCGAGAGCAACTCAACTGATACACGGTCCAATGCCATTGAGGCTATTTCCTGGGCCAAGAAGAACGGATATAAAAGTCTGATTTTAATTACTTCAGATTTTCATATGCCCCGTTCTCAAATAATTTTTGATGAATATTCGACTGGAATTCTTATTATACCCCACCCGGTGAAATCCGAAATCTCACCGCTTGGAATGGCATTAGAATTTAATAAATACCTGTTAAGTCTTGCCCGCGCTGGACTGACTACGTAAAACCAGCCCTATGAATGTAATACGCTCAATTTTCTTTAATATTGCTTTTTATGGCTGGACAGCGTTTTGGAGCCTTACAACTCTCCTAACCTTACCCTTGCCGCTTCGCTATGGTTATTTCCCGCAGAATGTTTGGTCCAAAGGAATTCAAAAATTTCTTTGTATTGCAGGCATTCGGGTGGAGATTAGAGGTCTGGAAAATATTCCAAAAACCCCCGCCCTCATTGCCGGCAAACACCAGTCGGCCTGGGATACAACAATATTCTTCAAAACGGTCCCAAGGGTAGCAATTGTCTTGAAAAAAGAACTTTTAAACATTCCTGTTTTCGGCTGGTATTTAAAAAAAATGGAACAAATTCCTATCGACCGTTCGGGTGGAGCTAGTGCTTTGAAAAAAATGATTCGCTTTGGCAAAAAAGCTGTCAGTCGCAATCGCTCTGTCCTTATTTTCCCGGAAGGGACCAGAATTCCGGTGGATAAAACCGGAACTTATCACCCTGGCGTTTATGCCCTATACAGCATGCTTGATTTGCCTGCCGTCCCGGTAGCTTTAAATTCTGGGTTGTTTTGGCCACGGCGGAAATTTACTAAAAACCCGGGCAAGATTATTATTGAATTTTTACCCCTCATCCCCACCGGGCTTGGGAAAGAGGCTTTTTTGAAGCGTCTTGAGCATGATATTGAAACCGCTACTAAAAGGCTGGTTAAGGAAGGCCGGGGGCAATGAAATTAAAATTTATATTTGTTTTTTTACTTGCGGGAATTTTTGGCTATTCGTCCTATTGGTTTTACCTTTCCATCAATACCGGGGTCTTCCTGGAACAGGCAACAAAGGATTTAAGCAATCAGGGAATTTCATTTGAATACACGGATTATTCGGTTTCCGGGTTTCCTTACCGGCTGGAAGTAACCATGGAAAATATTTCCATTCGTTTTCAGAACGGGCCGCTTTCCACCCAGCTAGTAGCTGATAGAATGGAAGGTATTGTTCACCCGTGGAATTTCAGCCACATCATTTTTCTCCCTGAAAATTCTGTTACCACCTTTGCCTTGGGGTCAAATAAACAGGTGACTTTAAGTCCTGAGGTAGCCCGCATTAGTTTTGTTTCTTTAAAAGATGGGGACTACCGTTTGTCGTTCGCCATGGAAAAAGTTGAGGTAAATTCAAAATTTGATTTCCCACTGCCTAGCTATTTTGAAACATTTTCGACCCATATCAGAAAGCAACCAAATTCAGAAACCCTGACCTCCTCGCTTTTGGAGCCCCGTCTTTTGGAAATAGCCCTTGATGGCACGTTTCCTGATAACACAAATTTTAGCGTTGCAACTTCTTTCAGGGGCGATGAAGTTCCCAATTTAGACCGAAAAACCCTGGCGGGGTGGCGAGATAAGGGAGGGACCTTAGAAATTGACAGCTTTACTTTTCAAGTTGGGGAAAAATCCTATTCAGGATCCGGAAGTTTTACCCTGGATGAGGAATTAAAGCCCCTTGGGTCCCTAGGCCTGGTAGGAGTTTCAAATCTGGAGCTTTTAACCTTTTTTGAAAACATCGGAATGCTTGGGCGCCAAGAGGCAAGTTTTTTAAGAGATTTCCTTGAAACGCTGCCAAACCAGGATAAAGAGAGCATGCCGCTTTCCCTGTCCATTCAAGGCGGATTTTTAACCCTGGGGCCAGCAAGAATGATTGAAGTGGGGTCCATTATTCAGGAATAAACCCTGGTGCTGTTTTAACGCCCGGAGCAATTCTCATCGGGTCTTTGAATTTTATTTTTTCAGGCCCGTTACCTTTCTCCGCCTCAAAAATTAAAAACCCCGGAAACCCCACTATTGATCCACCAGATAGGGTTTTTAAAAGTCCGGAAAAAAGCATTTTCCTAAAAAATCCGACTGGCAATCCGTAAAATATCCCGTAGGAATCAATCAAAGAAAAGCCGCAAACTTCCAATAGATTCCGGATGTCCCGGTAAGCAAAAGCTTCAATCTGGTCTTGGCCAGGAACCCCTGATCGCTTCCACCCCGCCATCCGGTTGGGAACCATGATCATTACCCTGCCATCCGGGGTGAGGGTTTTCCAAAGGTCCTCCAGAAAAGTCTGGGGATCATCCATATATTCCAGACCGTGAAAAACAAAAGCCGCATTATAACTTCCCGGCAAGAAAGAAAGACGGGCTTCATCGCCAACAACAGAAACGTTGCGTTTGTTCCATTTTACTTCTTTTTCGCCCATGAAAACTGGCAGAAAGGTCGAAAAAGATTTGGCTTTTTTTAATTTCTTTAAAATTCCGGAAACTGGATAACCAACCATCAAGATATGGCAAGTCTCGGTATTTTTTTTATCCCAATTAACCGCCATCGATCGGGAAATTTCCTGGTTTAGGAATTCTCCACGTTTGGTTTTGTAAAATTTATCAAAAACCTTTGCTTCGGGTTTACATTGGGCAAGCTTTAGTTTTTCAGAAATTTTGCCCATTACCCCGCCCAACTACCTTGAGGCCGAAAGCCAATCCTTTAACTCACCAGCAATTTCGTCCATTCCCCGCTGGAAGGCCGCGGCAATGGCTGTTTTGGAATTTTCCCCAGCAGAAATATTTTTTGAAAAATTACGCGAGGAAATAACTTCCAGGGTTTTGGCTTTCACGAGACTGACCTCAAACTCAACGACGGCATTGGGTAGACCGTCTGAGCCTATATGAGCGCTAAAATCCCTAACATCAATTAGCAAACGATACTGGTGGGGTAAGGCTGTTTGCCGAGCCATTTGAACATCAAATTCACCCCCACTTTCAAGACTAACCATTAGATATCTAGAAATCAGGGCTGGGGCATTATCGCTCCAACGCGCTCCGGCCAAAAACTGGATCTCCTGCCCGCCGGGTTTTACCACTATTTTGTTGGTCCCCAAAAAAGCGGGGTGTGATGGCGTCCCTAAGAATATTGTTGCCGGGTCTCCTCCACCCCCTGGAGATGAAAAAGGTTCAAGATCAAAGATAGTGTCCGGTTCGGTGTCTTGGCCAGTATCCAAAAGTGACCCGCAAGCTGCCAAACCAAGCGTGATTAAAGCCATCATTAAAAGGCGAAAAGGATTAATATTTTTTTGGTTTACCATCATTTGTCCACCTCATATTCCGGGTCTTTGGTTTTAAAAATTATTTCCGAAGGCCGCTCTGCCAAGCGATTGGTTAGTTCATCCAAGGTTTGCGAAAGCGCCCTTAAATCAGAAAATAAAAGCTTCATCTCAGGAAGGCCTTGTTGGGAAAATTCAGTTATCCCACTGGTATTTTCTGCAATAAATGTGTCCAGGCGGGTCACCAAAGAAGTGGCGGTTTGGGTAAGAGTTAAAAATTCCCCTGCAACCGGTCTTAAATCATCTTTGAATAACTTTTCTGCCTCGCCAACGGCATCTTTCAAATCAACCAACATTGTCCGGATCGTTTCTCCTTCGGCGGCGATGTCACTTGAAAGCCCCTCAAAATTATCAAGCATCACTGAAATTCGGGCGATGTTTTCATCGTCCATGATCCGGTTGACCCGCTCCAGGGTTTCGAGAGCACTTCTAATTAACTCCCCACTACCACCAAAAAATTCTTCCAGGGTTGAAGGCCTTGAGTTAATGACCGGCCTTTCTTCCCCGGGTTTTGCCTCCAAATCAGGGCTTCCCGGTTGTCCGCCAATAATCTGGACAAACAAAACCCCTGTTATCCCCTGCATTCCAAGGGTGGTCATGGTATCAACAAGAACCGGGGTTTCCTCTTTTATTCGAATGGTCACCAGGACCTTACTGGGGTCATTCGGGGCGATTGAGATATCGCGGACCTCACCAACTGGAATACCGTTATAGGAAACATGGCTAGCTTCTGTCAGACCCGCAACCGATTCGGAAAAATAAATATCATATTCATTATATTTTTGATCGATATCAAACTTTGCCAACCAGATCAGAAAAACAAAAAGCGAGATTAAAAGGGCAATTATAAAGGCCCCGATCAACGTATAATGTGCTTTGTTCTCCATAATTTCCCCTCCAGGGCTTTTTCTAAATCATTACCTTCCGAATTTGGCCTTTTGGGCTGCCCTGCCCCTTGGGCCATTAAAATAATCCTGAACCCAAGGATGATCGAATTGTTTCACATCCTCGAGGGGGCCTGCAACTATAATTTTTCCACCATGCAAAACCGCTATCCGGTCACAGACCGTATTCAGGGTATCCAGATCATGGGTTACTAAAAATATTGTTAGGCCCAATGTGTCCTTTAAATCCCGCACCAAAGAATCAAAACTTGCTGCCCCTATGGGGTCTAGCCCCGCGGTTGGTTCATCAAGAAACAAAAGCTCTGGATCAAGCACCAGCGCCCGGGCAAGGCCGGCGCGTTTTCTCATCCCACCAGAAAGTTCCGATGGAAATTTATAATACGTCTCAGGTAAAAGCCCCACCATGGAAAGTTTCAGGAAGGTGATTTCCCGCATGATATCTTTATCCAGTTTTAGTTTTTCCTTAATCGGAACCTGGATATTTTCGCCAACATTCAAGGAACTAAAAAGCGCCCCATCCTGGAATAAAACTCCCCAGCGACGGCCAAATTCGCCCTGTTGTTCAAGGGATAACTGAAGCATATCCATGTCCAAGGCTTCAATGGTACCGGCCTTAGGCCGGTTAAGCCCGATAATGGTCCTCAGTAAAACCGACTTTCCAGTTCCAGAGCCGCCAACAACGCCAATAATCTCACCTGGGTAAACATCAAGATCAAGCCCATCATGAACTATTTGGCTGCCAAACGCGTTGACAAGGCCTCTAATTTTTATCACCGGGGTTTTGCGCATCACCAATTTACCGCCGTAAAGAACATGGCAAAAAATGCATCGATTACGATGACCATAAAGATTGACTGGACCACGGACCGGGTCGTATTCTTGCCAACGCTTTCCGCGCTGCCACCCACAGTTAGACCCTCAAAACATCCGTTTATGGCAATTATAGCCCCAAAGAATGGGGCCTTGATCAGGCCAATATGAAAAGTCGTCAATGTGGCCACATCCCGGAATCGGTTCCAGAAAGCTTCGAATGATATATCTAACTGAGCCCAAGCCATTAAAGCCCCGCCAAGGGCACCCATCATATCAGCAAAAAAGGCAATAAACGGCATGATAAAAATTAACGCCAACATTCGGGGCAGGACCAGGACATCGATTGGGTTTAACCCAAGAACCACCATTGCATCAATTTCTTCCCGAACCTTCATTGAACCGATTTCGGCGATAAAGGCACTACCAGAACGCCCGGCGATTAGAATAGCGGCAAGTAAAATTCCCATTTCGCGAAGAACCGAAACCGCAACCAGATCGACAGAAAAAACTTCCGCGCCAAACTGGCGTAGTTGGATGGATCCCTGGTTGAGAATCACAGCCCCGATCAAAAAAGACATTACCCCTACGATAGCAAGGGCTTTAAAACCAACCTCTTCCACATGGTAAACAAATGAAGTCAGCCTAAACTGCCGGGGATGAGATATGAGCCTTAAAGTCCGCACCAAGACAAACCCGATAAAGGTAAAAAGTTGACCATAGTGGGTGCACATCAATAAATTAACAGCCCCCAAAGCTTGAAGACGTCTGACAATTACATTTTCGCGCGGGGGCTCTTTTGGTTGGCTCTGTGGAATTTGGCCTGTGCGCTCTATCAGCCTTTGTAAATTTTTCGAAAAACCAATTTTTTTGACAACTTTGGCACGGCTATTTGCTCTTTGAAAAAGCAAGAACAGCATCCAAGCACCCAACGTATCAAATTTTGAAATTCCCGGACCCCTGACCTCAACCTTTTTCCCGGCAAGAACAGGCAGCTGTTCCAAAATCACGTGCATCTCATGGGCATGATCTATCACCCAACAGCCTTCAAGGGTAACAGTAAGGTCGTCCCCTTTCTCGGCAAAAATTGCGCTCGGTTTTAATAAATTCATGATGCAACCCCTCCCTTACCTTAGTCAAGGCGATGGCATTGCACCAGATAGTTTCTTTTATTCGTGAAATTCTTCGCGATCAGGGATGCGGGTGAAAGCAATTTTAGCGCCGATATATTGCGCCTTGATCGGTGGCTGTATACCAAGCGTTACCGTGTCCCTGCCATAGCGGCGGTTAAGGCCATCAAGCGCGCGGGATAAAGATATGCGCCGGGCATGGCTTTGCTCTGCCGAGGTCGGCAAGCACTCAAACAAGTCACCCACGGTTTCTTGGGTGCCCGTCAGCTGGCTTAGGGTTACCGAAACATGTTTGATGTGTTGGGGACCAAATCTGGTCTGCATAATGCGCCATAGCTTATCAATGGCGCGCACCAGCGTGAAGGTGTCCTGGGTTACTGGCACCGGGATGCGCTGCCCCCAGGAAGCGCCGGCAACAAAGCGTAGGCCCAACGACACCTCAGCTGCCCAATAATCCATCCGGCGCATTCGACTTGCGGCCTTGACGATCAGGCGCCTGGCCACCAGGTGGGCAAAATGAGGGGGGCGCAAATCAGGGGCTAAAACATGGCTGTGCCCGACCATCCGCTTTTTGGTTTCAATCGGTGGCACTTGCGTGCCGTGCAGCATATACCAGAACCGCTGACCCACGACACTGCCCCAGATGCGCCGCATCCGCCCAGCATCCAATGTCCAAAGGGTTTTTACATCATCAACACCGGTGGCCCGAAGGCGGCGCTCAACCCCGCGGCCAATCCAGGGCAAACCGGTTAATTCCATATGCTCGATCCGGGCCGGTAGTTCTGAGGGGTGAAGCACCTGAAGACCGTCGGGCTTTTCCAACTCGGTCGCCAACTTAGCCAAATACGCATTAACTGATAATCCAACTGAGCTCTGAATAGCGGGACCAATATTCCTGATAATGCCAGCCTTGATTTTTTTGCCTAAACGGAGGGCATTTTTTGGAAGTCGTTCATCGCCAATTAAACGGCACGCGCATTCATCAATGGAATGGATGGTCTCAATAGGGATATACCGTTCAATTTCTTCCATAATGGCATGGTGATAATTGACATAAACATCGTGGCGGGCGGGGCGGATAATCAGATTGGGGCAAAGTTTTAAAGCTTCATAAATCATCGTCCCGGTTTTAATGCCAAATGCCTTGGCTTCATAGCTGGCAGCAATGGCACAGGTTTTTTCGGTCATCATTGGCACGACAACGACCGGCTTACCTAAAAGATCTAAATCCTCTTGCTGCTCAACACTGGCAAAGTAGCTATTAAGATCAAGAAAAAGGTAATCCACTTTTCCCACGGTCATGACCATCGGTCCTGTTCCTATACTGTTTAAAATAGGGAACAGAAAGTATCACGACTACGCTTAGCTAGCGCATCACAATAGAACACCCGAGCGCAAAGCCCCATGTTCTTGCCCTATATGGTTTAAACACCATATGATTAGGTCATGAATGCAAAACAAAAAAATGGCCTACCAAACATCCCTTTGCCTACCTTGGGTGGGCAACAGTTCTGGGTAGATGAGGTGTTTTATGCCGGGTGGCGTATCCAACGCCATATCTTGACCGGTCACCACCGGATGTTATCACCGGGTAATATCAGACGCGCCTGGGGTTCTTTATCAGCTTGCAAAAATTCTCTTGAACTCATCAAAAAAGAAAAGGCCCTGAAAAATTCAAGCCACCACATGGTTCTTTTGGTTCACGGCATGGCCGGCTGGAGCGAGACTTTTTTCTTCCTTGAAAAACACCTCCGGAAAAACGGCTTTCAAGCAGAGGGTTATAATTACCCCAGCTTGAAAGGAACTTTGGAGGAACAGGCCACAGACTTAAATGCTTTTTTAGACACCCTTGAAGGATTTACGGAAATTACCCTGATTGGCCACTCCCAGGGAGGGATAGTTATTCGAAAGGCTCTAGAAAAACCCGTCACCTGGCGGAAAAAAATCAAGGTGGGCGGGCTTATTCTTATCGGCACGCCCAATCAGGGCGCGGCCATGGCAGATTTTTCAAAACGCTTGAAAGCGCTTGGCAGGGTAGCCCCAAAAGTCCGTGACCAGCTAACAAGCGAATATGCCAAAACCCTTAAACCCTTGAAATTTAGAACCGGGTTAATTGCCGGGTCAGTGTTTGGAAAGCGCGGTATTAACCCGCTGGTTCCCGGCAATGACGATGGCATTGTCGGCGTTGACGAGGTTTGGATAAAAGGTCAGAACGACAGACTTTTGGTGACAAGCGATCACTTCACCCTGGCCAATCGGAAAAAATCCCGCGAAGCGGTGGTCAGGTTTTTGAACGGAGAGCTCTTAAAACAGTAAAATTATTCCCCCTCCCAGCCGCGTTTCCAATAAAAAACTCCGGCAATGCCGATTGTTACTATCCCCAAAAGCATAAAAACCTCGGTTACAATAAATCCGGTTTTTAAAAGACCAAGGGTGATGAGAGAGGAAAGCACCATAAACAAGGAATTTGTGATATTGTTTGCGGCGATCATTCGTGACCGGGACTTATCAGAACTTCGGGTTTGTAGGATGGTATAAAAGGGAACGATGTAAAACCCGCCAGCCAGGGCAATCATAATAAAATCAAACAGGATCCGCCAGTTCCAGGGGTCCGCCAGAAACTGGCTAAGGGTTAATAGTTCTATGTTGCTAACTCCAAAACCCCCTGTTGGGCTGGAAAAATAAATATCGATGCAGAAAACTCCCATCACAAGAGTTGCCCAAGGGGCCAATCGGGCGCTAATTTTACTTTTTAACACCCTGTTGCACAAAACCGACCCCACACCAATCCCGACCGAAAGGGAAAACAGGAATAGCGTGGCAATCCGTTCATCGCCTAAAACAATGTCCTTGGTGTAATTTGGGAATTGGGCCAGAAAAGTTGCCCCAACCAGCCAAAACCAGGAAATTCCCAAAATAGAGATGAGGATTTTCCGGTTGGAAAAAGCCTCTTTCATAATAATGAAACCCTCAGCAAGAAAATTGAAATTGATTTTTAAACTTGGTGTTTTGGGAATTGTTTTGGGAATGTAACGGCTGGTAAAATAACCAAGAAAGGCAAGCGCAATGGTAACCCCAGCTACTTGCCAGCGGCCATCAATACCCCTGATTAGCTCACCCCCTAAAATGGTGCCAATCAGGATAGATACGAAGGTCGCCATTTCGATAAGCCCGTTGGCCGCTATCAGTTCACTTTTTTTCAGTT
>JAZFRG010000186.1:0-3075 GCA_036445535.1 Sphingomonadales bacterium | reverse complement strand
TGTGAAAAAAGCAACCGATGCCGCCAAGAAAAACCTGATCCGGGTCCCTTTAAAAGAAGGCCGCACTTTGCACCATGATGTCAAAGGCCGTCACGGTGCTGGCAAGGTTTTGCTGCGGGCGGCTGAGCCGGGAACCGGGATTATTGCCGGTGGTCCGATGCGTGCCGTATTCGAAGGCGTTGGCATTCAGGATGTTGTTGCCAAATCGCAAGGCTCGTCAAACCCCTATAACATGGTGCGGGCTACATTTGCGGCTCTGGAAAGCCAGGAATCACCGCGCCAGGTCGCGGCCAAACGCGGTAAAAAAGTTTCCGATATTGTCTCGCGCCGCGGTGGCAAAGTTAAAGCGGTTGAGCCGGTTGAGCCCAAGGAAACCTCCAAAAAAGAAAAAGCGGCCCCAGCCGACGCTTCTTAAATTAAGAAAGACTTAGGATCATGGCAGACAAAAAGACAGTAAAGGTCACCCAGACGGGCAGCCCAATCCGGCGCCCCAAAGACCAGCGCCAGACCCTGATCGGGCTTGGCTTGAACAAGATGTATAAAACCCGGGAGCTGGAAGATACCCCGGCGGTCCGTGGCATGATTGCCAAGGTCAGCCATTTGGTGCGGGTTGAAGACTAAACCCATTATTTGAAGTTGGACAGAGTTATGAAACTGAATGAATTAAGCGATGTAGCAGGGGCCAAAACGGCGCGCACCCGTGTCGGGCGTGGCCAGGGTTCGGGCAAGGGCAGGACCGCTGGACGCGGCATGAATGGCCAAAAATCCAGGTCGGGCGTGGCCATCAAGGGTTTTGAGGGTGGCCAAATGCCGATCCACAGGCGTTTGCCTAAACGTGGCTTTACCAACATTTTCCGGAAAAGCTGGACCGTTGCCAATCTTGGCCGCATCCAAAAAGCCATCGATGACAACAAGCTCAATGCATCAAAACCGGTTACCGCCAGCGCGTTGGTTGCTGCCGGGGTTATTGGCTCGGAAAAATATAATCTTAAATTACTGGCAAAAGGCGACTTGAAGACCAAGATAAACATAGAGGTTTATGCTGCGTCTTCCGCCGCAATTGCGGCAGTTGAGGCTGCCGGGGGCAAAGTCACCGTGACCCATGATGCCAGCGCCGAGATTGCCCGGAAGGCTGCCAAGGCGGAAAAACGAGGCGTCAAAAAGGCCAAGTCGGCCAAAAAAGCTGCCGCCAAGAAAGAAGAAGCCAAGAAGGAAGAAGCCAAGAAGGATGTCGCCAAAACTGCCGGGGGTGGTGAAAAGCCAGCCGAGGCGGCCCAGGAAAAAGGTGCTGAAAAGCCAGCGGTAGACGCCAAGGAAACACCAGCGGAAAAACCCGCCGAGGCCAAAAATGAAGCCAAGAATGAAGCCAAGGCTGAAGAAGCCAAAGACGACGCTTCAAAGGAATAACCGGCGCGATTGACGCTTAAGGGAAGAATTAAAACAAGATGGTATCCGCAGCAGAACAATTTGCCGCCAATATGAATTTCGGTGCCCTGACGAAAAAAGGGGAACTTCGGAGTCGCATATTGTTTACGCTAGGCGCGCTGATCGTGTATCGGCTATGTACCTATGTGCCGCTGCCGGGGATTGACCCAACTGCGCTTGAAGCCATTTTTGCATCATTACAACAACAGGGCCGCAGTATCCTTGGTGTTGTCGATTTGTTTTCGGGCGGGGCGTTGTCGCGCATGAGCATTATTGCGCTGAATATCATGCCCTATATTTCCTCCTCAATTATCATGACCCTCTTGACCAGCATGTCGCCATCCTTGTCGGCGATGAAAAAGGAGGGCGGCGCCGGGCGCAAGAAAATTAACCAGTACACCCGAATTGGCACGGTCCTATTGACCGCCTTACAGGGCTATGCCCTTGCAGTCGGCCTTGAAGGGGCTGGTTCCGGGGCCACAGGTGTTGTGATTGATCCGGGAATCTTTTTCAGAGCCACCACCGTTGTTACTCTGGTCGGCGGCACGATGTTTTTGATGTGGCTTGGTGAACAGATCACCGCGCGCGGGGTTGGCAATGGTATTTCATTGATTATTTTTTCCGGGATCGTTGCCCAATTGCCTGGCGCCCTGGCGTCCACATTTGAATTTGGCCGCACCGGCACGTTTTCGCCGGCGACTATTATTGCCCTGTTTCTTTTAGCGCTGGGCCTGATTTACCTGATCGTCTGGGTGGAACGCGCGCAGCGACGCCTGATCGTTCAATACCCGAAACGACAAACCGGCAACAGGATGACCCAGAGCGATACCTCGCACCTGCCACTCAAGCTGAATACCGCCGGTGTAATTCCGCCGATTTTTGCCTCGTCGCTTTTGTTTATGCCAACCACGGTTGCCTCGTTCAGCGCCCAGGGTGGCCCGGAATGGCTGGGAACCATATCGGCACTATTGGGCCAGGGCCAACCGCTTTATATAATGCTTTATGTTACCGGCATTGTGTTCTTTGCCTTCTTTTATACCGGCATTGTTTTTAACCCTGATGACACCGCTGACAACCTGAAACAATTTGGCGGCTTCATACCCGGCATCCGCCCGGGCGAGAAAACCGCACGCTACCTGGAATATGTCCTGACCCGCTTGACGACGGTTGGCGCCATCTATTTGTCGGTGGTATGTGTCATCCCGGAACTGTTGATATCGAAGCTGGCGGTGCCGTTTTACCTGGGTGGTACCAGCCTTTTGATCGTGGTCAACGTGACCATGGATACGGTCTCCCAGATCCACTCTCACATGATGGCGCATCAATATGAGGGGTTGATCAAGAAGGCGCGCCTGAGGGGGAGGCGTTAGATGATTTTGATCCTGCTTGGACCCCCGGGTGCCGGCAAGGGAACACAGGCCCAGGCCATTAAGGCGGCAAAGGGTCTGGTGCAACTCTCCACAGGGGATATGTTGCGCGAAGCGGTGGCGGCCAAAAGTGAACTGGGGCAGGTTGCCAAAGCCGCAATGGACGCCGGGGAATTGGTCAGCGATGACATCGTCATTTCGGTCATCGCGGAGAGGATTGAGAATAAGGATTGTGAGCGCGGTTTTATTCTGGATGGGTTTCCGCGCACCGTCGCCCAGGCTG
>JAZFRG010000185.1:0-2836 GCA_036445535.1 Sphingomonadales bacterium | reverse complement strand
AGGCACCACCGGGACCGAGCTCGATAGTTTTGCCCGCCGCCCGCTTTGGGATGCCGGGTATGACTATGATCACGGCACCGGCCACGGGGTTGGGGTTTTCCTCGCCGTCCACGAACGCCCGGGGCGGATTTCCAAGGGGCTGAACCCGATCGCGCTGGTGCCGGGGATGATTTATTCCAATGAACCTGGGTACTACAAGGCCGGCAAATACGGCATACGGATCGAAAACCTGGTGATTGTGCGCGAAGTTAAACTCTCGGACGAGCAGGAAATGATGGGCCTTGAGACCATCACCTTCGCCCCCATCGATAAAAATATGATCGAGACATCCTTGCTAAATGAGGGTGAAAAGACCTGGTTTAATGACTACCATGCGGAGGTCTGGGACAAACTGTCGCCGCTGATGGAAGGTGAGGCCAAGGACTGGCTGAAAGAAACCACAGCCGCGCTTTAGTCGTCGTCCTCAAACTGTTTGAGGTTATCGAAAATACAGCCATGATTTGCGCCCTTTTCCTTAATCTCTTTAAGGCAAAATTTTGCGGTTTTTCTGATCACCCCGGTGTTCCATTTGGCCAGTTTTGTTAATTGTTCCTGGGCCATTTTAAGGTTTCCGCTTCGGGCATCCAAAAGGGCCAATTCCAGCCAGGTTGAATCTAGTTGGGGAAGAAGTCCGAGCGAGGTTACCAAGGCGTTTTCCGCCTCCACCAAATCACCCTCCGGGCCATAGACATAAGAGCTCCCTAAATAAAAATGCCCAAGATTGTTCAAAGGTTCTTCCCTGGTGGCCTGGCGAAGGTACTCGCGGGCTTTCAGGAAAAGGGCATCTCTTTCCTCTCCGGTTTGCATCTCACTGGCCTGTTCCACCAAAACACCCCCGTAAACAGCTTTTGCACCCTCGGTATCCGGCGCCCTCTCTAGAACCCTCTCAATAATTTTCCGGGCCTCGTCAAAATTTCCCACATGAAGTTCCATTTCCGCCAACAGCACCCTGATGGTATTAGGTTCAGTGGAGGTTTTAATTGCCTGCTTTATCACTTTCCTCCGGGCAAACACGCGGCCCTCATCAAAATAAAGCATGGCTTTGGCCCGCTCAATTTCGGTTTCATCTTCGGTTAATGTCCGAATCTCAACCTTGGGGTGGAAGTCAATACTTTCAAAGGTCAGGTGCAAATAAGGAAGTTGTCCCTTTTTCCAATATTCCTTTAATTCCTTTCCCAAGGCCTTCATTGTTAAGGGGAAATTTTTGTCATAGGCTTCCTTATAATCCGCCCCGGCATTTATGTCCGTCAGATACCCGGCCAGGGGGGCCTGATATTTCTTGTTATGTTGCAGATAGTGGACAAGAAACCAGGACTGGGCGTAGCCAAAATAAACCATGCCTTTTCTGGTTATTTTGGAGCTCCAAAAAGTATTTGAAGCAAAAATCTGCTCCAAAGGAAGCCAGCTTCCCGACCCCAAAGTCAACGCCCTGCCCGGCACCACCTGGCCGATAACGCCGGTTCCGTCTTTATAGGAAAAAGCCCCTAAATATTCCGCAAACCCTTCATTAAACCAGCGTGGATAATTGAACGAAGTAAACTGGCGGACAAAATAATGGCTGTACTCATGGAACAGGACCTGGCGCCCGGGTTGGGTTTCCAAACGGCTACCTTCCCCAAAATTATATTCAAGTTCCAAAAACGTTACCCCGGTTCTGGGGTGGGTCCAATAAAACCCAAGCGTACCCCCGCCGAACCCGGTAAGGCTTTTGAAGCTGGGGTTGTTCCGCATGGCATAAATCTTGAGTGGGATTTTAGATTTTGTGGCATTTACGTTGGTCACAATTTGTAGGTAATACCGATAATACTCAAGCTCGGTCACCAAACTTTCAACATTCTTGCGTTTGGCATTGCTATAAACCAAAAAATTGTCGGTTTTATATTCGATCCATTTTTCAGCCATTGCCTGGCCGGAAAAGCCCATGAAAATGACCAGAAAAAACAAGAAACGTTTAAAACGCATACCAACCTCCCTCAAAGGTTTTAAAAGTAAACGCTAAAACTTGGAAATTTTCAAGGGCGACACCCGTTTTTGGGGAATGGTGGGGGTCCGAGATGATCAATTTAATTATTAAGCGGTGCCTCTTTTAAATCACAATTCAGGGTTTCACGAACCTCTAGTAAACAAGCCGCTGCCTGGGCTCTGATGGCTTCATTTGAGCCCCAAATAGACAAATTTTCCAGCTCAACCAGGGAATAGGCCATGTTGTCCGATTTGGCATCCAGAATTGCCAGTTCAAGGCGGGCCGTTTCCATTTGCGGGAAAATTGAAAAATACCGGCTCATCGCGCCGGCCCCTTCGGCAACATTTACGTTTGAGCCTTTAAGATAAGTACGGCCCAGATAATAAAGCGCAACCAGATCGTTTTGATTTTGCTTAATCGCTTTTCTTAAATACTTTCTGGCTTCCCCCACTAAACCCTGTTCCGTTAAAATAGCCCCCATCACCCCGTTGGCCCTGCCATTATCAGGATTACTTGCCAATATAGCGGTTATCAACTTCTTTGACTTATCCAGATTGCCGGTAAAAAATTCCATTTCCGCGATCAAGGTCCTGGCCTCGACCCGGTGTTTTGAGGACACTTTTTCAAGCTGATTTTTGATTGCAAACAGACGCTTTCCCTGACCTAGCAAGTAGGATTTAGCCTTGGCTTTTATAAAGTCGCCCTCGGCTTCATCCAATTCTCTCAAGCTCACCTGGGCGCTAAATGTTTCGCCCAGAAATTCAACCTCAAAGGAAGGAAATAATTTCCGTTCGGTGTAGCCATATACCTTCTCGGCAAAGGCCTTTATTTTTT
>JAZFRG010000184.1:0-3683 GCA_036445535.1 Sphingomonadales bacterium | reverse complement strand
TGACGGTGGTGGCAAAAATGATAAAAGCAACAAAACCAGCTTGTTGGGTAGCCTTTTTCCAGGAGTCCGGTTTAAAAAGCCCAATGTCCCTAAGGTTTTGGCCTCTAAATTTCAGCAGGCCCCATATGACAACAAATGAAACCCCCATCGAAATTGGGCCAAGGTTTGGCACCTGCCAATATCGCAAACTCAAAACGCCCCAGAAAACCAGGGCTATAATAATAAGGTCAAACAGGGCCGCCGTTTTTTTCATTTTAAGCATATTTTTTCCACCAGAATTGTTTGGCTTCCCAATTGTCTAGGGGTTGAATCGGCCCGACCGGACACAAGTGCTCCTTAACTTCAACGCGGGAGACCTTTGAAAACAAATCGTGAAGCGCGCGCATCTCACACCCCGGCGTGCCGATGATCGCGGAAATCAGGAAACAAACCCCGAGATGCGTAAAAATATACATGCTCCAGACAAAAAATCCGGTGCCAAAGGCAACCCCTGTCCAATTCCCCCCAGCGGCATAATCAAACAGTGCCAGGGCCCCGAGACCAACAGCGCTGATCAGGGCGGGCCATTTTTTAAAGGAGCGTGAGTAACCAATATTAATCACATAACTGACCAGAAAAAGACCGAACAAAAGGCCATTCCAGATCAGCCCGTAGGGCTCAAACTCACCTTCTGTTAGCATCACCCGGTCGTCCCAGAGTTCATAAACCATTCCCTTTAAAACCAGGTACGCCAGGGCGAGGCGGAGTAACCGCCCCAATGGCCCTGGTTTTGGCAGGCTGCCTTTATCGGTAAGTTTTAAATCTGTCGTTGGCATGATTTTTCTCCTTTATTATTTAGTAGTTCGGATATCAGGACAAAATATTAACGACAAAAACCCCTGCAATATTGGCGATGGCAAAGCCCAGCGATCCGGCGACAATGGCGGGGGTCACAAGGTGGTCCCAACCAGCATCCGCTGCCATACCAGCGGCGGTTGGCGGTCCGCAAACGCAGGCATTGGAAGCCGTCGCAATTTCAGCAATATCAAATTTCAAAAGCCACCCTACGCCGAAGGTAATAACAAAATGAACCAGCATAATTGTTGCGGCAAAGACAAGCAGCTGGGGCCCGTGGGTTATAAGGGTTGAAAGATCACCGCTGGCGCCAAGGGCGGCAAAGAAAATCAGCAGCAAAATCATCCCAAGCTGAAACGGTCCCTGGGCCGGTTTGATTTGTTCCTTGAAAAAGGTTCCCGCCAATAAAGCAAGGACCGTAACCACCAAAATGGACACTCCCCTGATTTCCGTGAAACCCTGAATAAAATTCCCGATGACGACAAAACTGAATGCCAAACCTAGGGAAAGAACGATTGCCAGAAGGTTCATGTCCTGGGTTCCCCATAAAAACCCGGGTTTTGTCCCAAGGGTTTCTGTGGCTACTTTTTTCCCGCGCCTTGACGTAAAAAAACTAAGACCCGGGACTGTTCCCAGAACGATCAGATAAGCTATAGTTATCAGGGTATCCGAAGCAATAGCCGGGACGATTACAGCGCTATCAGTCACGGCAAAGGCATCCGCGACGGCGGCAAAATTGGCCGAACCGCCAATATAGGTCGCGGCAAACATGCCCGCCAACTCAGCCGGGAACATTTGAGGGGTTAACAGGTAAAAGGCGACAATGGCTCCTAAAACGGTTCCAACCGCGCCGATCATGAAAATTATCAAGGTTGGCCCGGCTTCGGTTTTAAGGGTTCTCAAATCGACCCGCAAAAGCAGGAGGGCCAAACCCAACGGGATAAAGCTTCCCATGACCGTCCCGTAAACCGGTGCTGCTGTAGGAATGATGCCAATGTTAGATAGAAAAAGGCCACTCAAAAGAACCACAATTGTGCCGGTAAGCCTGCGACCAATTTTGGTTCTTTCAGACCAGATGCCAAAAGCTACAATGCTAATCAGGACTGCCCAAAGAGCATAGGTGTTTGCAGCGTCAATCATTAATCCCCCCGCATTTATTTAACCGATTTTTTAATAGCCTCAAGGATTTTTTCAACTTCGGGGACACCGCCTATGCCGTCATAAATCCGGCACGCAGCAGCGTCACTAGGTTCATGTCCCTCAATATCTTTGCCGCCAATGAGAATGGTGGGGGAGGGGTAGTTTTTATAAATATCTGGGGTTTCAGGGGCCTCTACATCTATATCTTCAATATTTACTTCGCCAAGGGCGAGGCTTTTCAACGCTTTTTTAATGGCCTCTCTGGTGCCCTCAACATTGGGGCAGCCCGCAAAAGACAAAAGTTGGATTTTAGGGGAGGGGTTCATAATCTTCTTTCATTAATTTGGGGTTTAAAATTTTGCTTTCCAGTCGATATCCGGATAGCGCCAGTGATTGCGCTGTAACGCTATGGCAAAGGCCTCTTTTAAAGGAACAGCGATTTGGCCTTCTTTGTTATTATTCCATTTCTCAAAAGCCCCGATGTCATGGAACAAGTTTACATGGTTGCAAAAAACAGCACGGAGGTCATCGCAGCATTCCTCGGCCGCTGTTGCCACTAAGGAGACAACCGGGGCAGGAGGGCTGGCATCCAGGACCGAATGGGCGGTCAGGTTGACTTCAATTTTTTCATCCGTTTCGGGGCATTTTGTCACCAGCCGCGCGCTGCTCTGCAACAGCGAGGGTAAAAACAAGGCATCGAGAACACACCAGGTATAAAATTCTTTTCCCCCGATGAAAAATTGGTGGTTGGCGGGCTTCAAACTGAAGCCGACAAAACCAATAATGTTTCCACCCGCGTCGACATCAATAGAATTTTTGGGAAGCAGGGTCAGGATTTGATCAAGCTTGCTGCGGCTTAATCCCAGATCCCCTGCAATGTTATTCGGATTTACTGGCTGGCTTTTTGCCAGAGCCCGATAAATCGCCAGCGAGGTTTTCTGGAGTTCCGGCGGATTAGCCTTGGCATACCCCTGTTCGAAAAACCTTTCGCATTTATTCAATAGACTAGCTTCTGTCGTTGCCATTATCTAAAACCTTTGTTTTGCAAGTTTCCCCACATATAACTCCTGTAGTAACTCCAGGTTCAAGCAATATTTTTAGAGGGCTTTGGTTTTACTTTTTTAGCAAAGTGGTACACTTTCATATCTGTAACTGTTATAGCTACAGATATGACAAATTTACGCCACCTTGAAGGCGTGAACCGGGAGGCTGGGAACATGTTTATAAAAATTGGGAAGCTTTCAAATAAGACCGGGGTCCACATTGAAACCATTCGTTATTACGAGCGCATGAAGCTGATCCCAAAGCCGGCTCGCTCTGAGGCCGGACACCGGGTTTATGACGAACAACATGTCAAGCGCCTTAGTTTTATTCGGCGCTGTCGCGAACTTGATTTTTCTTTAAAGGAAATCCGCTTTTTGCTGCAAGCGGCTGAGAATGAAAATCCCTCATGCGCTGAGGTCGAAAAGTTTTCAGGAAAGCATCTTTCCTTGATCCAGGCCAAAATCAAGGACCTCCGGGCAATGGAAAAAATCATGAAAAGTCTGCTCAACGAATGCCAGGGCAACCGCACCCTCGGGTGTCCCTTAATCGATGTTCTTTATGAAGGGTAAATTATTTCAGGGCAAAAATAAGTAATAAAACCTTGAAGCTGGCGTTTGGGGGACTGTTAAGGGCCACTGTTGAAAATGGTAATCCTTTTCAACCGG
>JAZFRG010000183.1:0-9065 GCA_036445535.1 Sphingomonadales bacterium | reverse complement strand
TAGCAAGAAGGGATTTAGTGCCAATGTTGTTCTGCAGGATTTTATTCCGAATGTTTTCAGCGTCTTTTTCAAATTCCTGATATTTCTTAAAATGGTCTTCTTTTGACATTGTATCCCCCCCCGGCACCCAGCTTTCATAAGCCTCTAATTCAACCGAGGCATAATACTGATAAAGTTGCATTTGATCCGCCAAGTCAGAACTGAGAAATCCAGTTCCCCGTGTTTTGTCAGGATTCGAAAGCTCAGTATTTAACCCTAACTCAACCAAGCAGGCAGCCATATAATCTTCGCCCATACTATCGCTTAAATATTGCCCTTGCATTTCCACTAACTGTTTGGCAATTTCGGCATCCGGTTTGCGGTCGAGACCACCAAACCCGGTGGCTGTGGTAATTTCACTCAATGCTTTGCTCGCAGCTTTTGAACTTGATTGAAGGCTCTCCTTCACCTGATCGCGCGCAGCCTTAGCCGCGCCAAGGTCCACCTCCGCAGACTTTAATGCCTTTTCCGCGGCCTCAGTGGCATCCTTGTCTGCTTTTTGCTGCACATCGGTTTTGCCCGCGGTTACCGCAGCAATTTTCTTTTTGTCTTCCACGGTTGTTGCAGCGCTTTTCTTTTTTTCTTCGGCCTCAAGAACCTTTTTCTCTGCCGTAGTCATATTTTTCAGGCCTTCTTCAAAGTCTTTCATCGCGCCCGAAAAAGAAGCAGTGGCTTCAGCAGTGGCTTTCCCACCCAGGACGGCTCCGCTCCGGCCAAAAGCTCCACCGGCGGTTTCGCCCAGCATCAAGGTGACCATGGCGTCGTTGTTCTTGCTCATCAAAAGCGAGTAGCTGGTGCCGGAGATGGCGCCGTTGGCAAAGGCCTCACAGGCCCGGTACATTTGATCGCGCAACAACTGGATGGTGACTGTTCGCTCAACCAGCTGCGCCATTCCTTCCGCCTGACCGGCAGAAAGTGTGGCCGAAGCCTTCATAAAAACGCTAAGACTTGCCGATAACGAGTTTGCCAGGACAATCCCGACATCGGGGCTGGGTTCAGCACAGATTAGCCTTTCCGGAAAAATTCGCCCATGTTTTGATTTTCCACTATCAACATCTATGGTCAGGATGGCCCGCTGTCGCGCGCCCGTTGTAATGATTTTTCCCTCACTAAAATCTTCAGAATTTAATTCAGTTTCGTTAAAAATTTCTCCCGGGGTTGTGGAACAACCCGCCAAAATAAAACCCACCAAAAAAAGACCTTTGGCAGCAAAAGAGCTTAGCTTTTTATAAATTGAAATTCCTTGCCTGTAATAATCGACGCCAAAAACACACAAATTATTCATTTCCACCCCCCCTACGATTGAACCTGATAAAAAAGAATGTACCACTTTTGGGTTTATTACTCAATAAATTTTCTATTTTAAAGTTTACCGCTTAAAGCTAGCCTCCTAGCAATTAATGGCTGGACAGATTTTTTCGCTAATTGACTCTGCCTCCCCCAGCCTTAAGATAATTTACAATTGGGGGGGCCTATGCTCTTTAATTCGCTGACGTTTATCGTCTTTTTTGCGATTGTGCTTTTCTTGCATAATCTGCCGTTTTCCTGGCGCGCCAAAAAATTCAACCTTCTGATTGCCTCCTACCTTTTTTACGCAGCCTGGAACCCACCGTTTGTGGTTCTGTTATGGATATCGACGATTGTCGACTGGAACATCGCCAAGTGGCTTTACGTTGAAAAGAAACAATCCAAACGGAAGCTGCTTCTCTTGGGTAGCATCCTTGTCAATCTGGGCATTTTAGGGTTTTTCAAATACGGCGATTTCCTGCTGCAAAACTGGCAGGAATTTATGATGCTTTTCGGGATCGACTATCGGGTCCCGGAATGGAGCATTATCCTTCCCGTGGGAATTTCGTTTTACACTTTCCAGACCATGGCTTATTCGCTGGATGTGTATTTAAAGCGCGCCAAACCGGCCAAAAATTTCCTCGACTTTGCGCTGTTTGTGACCTTTTTCCCGCAGCTGGTGGCCGGACCTATCGTTCGCCCCACGCACCTGATCCCGCAGTTTGAGAAAGCCCGGAAGGCGACAAGATCGATGGTGATCTGGGGTCTGGGTTTGATGACCCTTGGCCTTTTCCAAAAGGTCGTCATTGCCGATGGTGCCCTGGCCGCGGCCGCCGATGCGGTTTTCGGTGCTGATGTAGCGCTCAGTTTCACCGATGCCTGGCTCGGCACCTTGGCTTTTGCAGGACAAATATTCTCGGACTTTGCCGGTTATTCGACAACCGCCATCGGGGTCGGCATGACGCTCGGTTTTTCGCTGCCGACCAACTTCCGGTTTCCCTATGCGGCAATCGGCTTTTCAGATTTCTGGCGGCGCTGGCACATTTCCCTCTCCACCTGGCTAAGGGATTATCTCTACATTCCGCTGGGGGGTAATAGGAAAGGCCACGCCAGGACCTATGTAAATTTGATGCTGACTATGCTGCTGGGCGGCCTATGGCATGGTGCCAGCTGGACCTTTGTCGTTTGGGGCGGTTTGCACGGGCTTTATCTGGCCGCCGAAAAATGGCTGGGGGAGAATTTCGCGGGGGCAAAATTTACCCAAACTACATGGTTCAAGGTGTTTCTAGCGCTGATCACCTATTTTTTCATCAACATCACCTGGGTATTTTTCAGGTCGCAAAGTTTCTCACAAGCCTTTGGCATGATCAAATCGATGTTCGGGTTTAACCCCGACGGCGCTAACGTGCTGGCCACCGTTTATGTGATCCAGGTCATAGTCGTCACCATTGCCATGGTCACGATCCACTGGAAAATGCGCAATTCTTCGGTCGAAGCACTGGTTGCGAAAACCCCGTGGCCGGTCGTTGGCCTGATTTGGGGGATCATGTTATTCTTAATCATCATCACACAGGGGAGCGGCGATGCCTTCATCTATTTCCAGTTCTGATGCTTATTCATACGAAGACCGGCCGGTTCCGGAATTGCCATGGAAAAAGGCGCTGCTGTTAGCGGTTGGTTTGATGGTATTGGCGACTGCAGGTTGGGAATTCCATGCCCGGGTGAACTGGGGCTATGAGGCCGAAGACTATATTGACAGCTACGGTCTTTGGGCGATTGAGCGGCGCCGGGTCGATGCTGGTGAGGCCGATGTTGCGGTCATCGGGGCCAGCAGGATTCTCTATGATTTAGACCTGGATACCTTTGAAGAGATGACCGGGATGCGCCCTGTGCAGATTGCTATGGTTGGTACCAACCCCAGACCCTTTTTAACAGATTTGGCCGCCGATGAAGATTTTAAAGGGCTATTAATCCTGGGCATAACCCCTGGAAGTTTCTTCCGCCACGAACATGGCATTTTTGCTGATGTCATTGACCATTACCGGGATGAAAGCCCCTCAGAATGGATAAGCCAGCAGATCAGTGTCCTGATTGAACCCCACCTTTCTTTTTATGACAGTGACAATTGGCCGCTGTTTACCCTCCTGGAACGCGCCGGCCTTGAAGACCGGGAAGGGATTGGGCCGCCCGGTTTCCCGGTCTGGAAACTTGGCAGCATGAAAAAGGATCGAAACACCAAATTGTTCTGGAAGGTTGAAGATGACCGGGCCTACCAGGTTCATGCTCAAATGACCTGGCGGGCGTTTATGCAGAGGGCCGATGCCGCAGGGGGGCCCCCGCCGTTTGACCTTGATGCCTATCTTATCGAAGTAATTGCTGATATTGAGAAAATCCGGGCCCGCGGTGGAGACGTGGTGTTTGTCAGACCGCCCTCGGCTGGCGATTACCGGCCCCGGGAATTGCGTCTGCAGCCCCGGGCAGACTATTGGGACCGCCTCCTCCGTGACACCAACTCCGTTGGGGTTCATTTTGAGGATCACCCTGAACTGCAAGGGTTTCGCATTCCCGAATGGTCGCACCTGCATTCCGAAGACGCGCCAAAATTTACCGCCGCGATGATTTTGATTTTAGACGCCAAGTTGAAAGCCGCGGGCAAGCCCCCCATATTAGCCGAGGAGGAAGAGGGATGATGAATTATCTTGTGCCGATTGATTTTTCCAATGCCACCGAAGGGCTTCTTACATTTCTGGAAACCCTGGCCAGCAAAAAGGATGAAATTACCCTTTTGCACGCGGCTGAGCTCAACCCGGCTTTGGTAGGCTTTGAGGCCGGACCGGATGTGGTTCGCGCCCAGATCGCCGAAGAGTTCAAGAAGGAGCACAAGGAAATCCAGGCACTTTCAAAAAGCCTTCGTGACAAGGGCTATAATTGCAAGGGGCTACTCATCCAAGGCAGGCCCGTTAAAACCATTTTAGAGCGTGCCAAAAAAACCAAGGCCGACATGATTGTCATGGGCAGCCATGGCCGTTCCGCCGCTTACCAGATTCTGGTCGGAAGCATTTCGGAAGGTGTCCTCCACAAATCAACCATCCCGGTTCTGTTTGTTCCCCCTAAAAGATAAGATTTGGAGATTATAATGAAAAAGATTTTTGGCCTTTTTGCCCTGATGCTGGCCTTCGCCTCCCCCGCCCAGGCCGGTGAAAAAGAAGATATTCTAAATGTCGTTGAGCGTTTCTTTGACGCGCTTCGTGATCGCGACCCCGCGGTCTGGAGCGAGATTATGACAAACCAAGGGGTGATTACTGCCCACCGCGAACAAGCTGATGGCAGCTGGATTTTGGATGCCAAGACCAATACTTTTCAAATTGACCGCCTTGATAAGGATAAAGCCTATATCGATGAACGAATTTGGGACCCCACCGTGCTGGTCCACGAGACCATGGCTGTGGTCTGGGCGCCGTATGATATTTATGCCGATGGATCACTGATCCATTGCGGGGTTGATACCTTCCAGCTTTTCAAGATCGACGGGGCCTGGAAAATCAACCATACCAGCTACACCGCGGAACCTGAGGGGTGTGTTGACCTTGCCCCGCCGGCTCGGGAGTAAGGCTCCTCAAAATTAAAAAATGTGCTATAATCGGGGCCGGGCGCTAGTGCGCCTAAACCGGTTCTGGAGGTTCACAATGAAAAAATTTATTGCCCTGATGGCCATGTTACTGGTCTTTGCTATTCCCGCAAAAGCTGACGAGAAGGAAGACATTCTTGGGGTCATCAATCAGTTTTTCAAAGCCCAAAAAGACCGGGATGCTGAGCTCTGGCAGGAAATCATGCTGCCCGATGGGGTTATTATGTCGCACCGCGAACGCGAAGGCGCCCCCTGGGTCCTGACCACCCGGACGGCTGCAGGCGACCTTGAACGGCTCGGAACCGGGGATGTGGTCATTGATGAGATCATTTATGACCCGACCGTTCTGGTTCATAAGACCATCGCCACGGTTTGGGCGCCTTACGTTATTTATGTCGGGGAGCGATTGCTGCATTGCGGGATCGATAATTTTCACCTTTTTAAAGTTGACGGGAAATGGAAAATCTCTCATTTCGCCTACACCACAGAACCCGAAGGATGTGAGGGTTTGGGCCTGCCCCCCAGGGAATAAGGCTCTTGAAATCTGAAAACCGGTTTTCTTTGGTTGAAACGCCGAAGTGCGCTAGGATGAATTCCTGAAACAGAGGGAGGATTAAATGTTCAATAAACAAATCTTAATCAGCACACTCGCCGTTTTCATTACCTTTTCAGCCTATGGATTTCTGGTCTGGGGGTATGCCCTGGGCGAAATGATGTATGCCGAGATGGGCAATGTCTGGCGGGCCGATGAAGATGCTTCCGGTTTAATGCACTGGATTTTCATTGCCTATGCCTTGATGGCCTACGTTATGGCTTGGATTTGGAAGTACGGTAACGAAGATAAAGGCGTCGGTGAAGGGGTTCGCTACGGCTTGTTGTTGGGGGCTCTGTTTGGCTCGGCTCACTTTATCGCCTATGCGGTTCAGCCGATTACCATGAAAGGCGCCCTGATGGCTTTTGGCATTGATGTCGTCATGTTCGCCCTTGCCGGGGTTGTGCTGTCCTTTGTTTATAAAGCAGTGGGTGACAAATAAAGGCCTTTTGAAGTCTGAAAAACGACCTAGGTGAGAAGGCTTTTAAACCGGTGGGCCGGTGTAAAAGTCCATGTAGGTATAATCCTTATCTTCTTCTTCAGACCAGATTGTAGCCATCAAATCGCCCCAGGCCCGGAAAGTAAACACGCCAACTGTATCTTCAGAAAATTGGGGAACGCCTTGATCATCGCTCTGGTGCCCTGACCCGGTAAATCTGAATTTGTTTTTTATTACCGAGGCCCGCACCGCCTCATAGTAGTCCCGGTCGTCCGAATAAATTTCGGCAATGAAGTCTTTCCAGCGCATGCCTTTTTCGTCGGCGTTGAACCATCCGCCCCAACCACCAACGGAGCGCTCAAAGCGCTCAGCCTCGTCATAGGAAATCCACCGCTTTACTTTTATTTCTTTGATCCTACCCTCGAAGGTTCTCGGCCCAAATTTTTCAGTTTTTTACTTTTTGGGGTGGCCAACTTTCTATTTTGGAATAATGCCCCGGGGGAGTTTATAACGGTCTGGGCAAAGTTTCTTTCCTACAAAATCTGTAAAACTGCCTCGTTCAATTTCTATGGCTAATGTGGGATTGGTTTTCCAGTAGGAAAAAAACGAATAATTTCGGTCTTGATGCATTCCGGTTAGCGGGTAAGCAATCCTGTTGTCACAGTCAATCGCTGTAATATGGTAATTGAAGCTACTTTTCTTGCGGCTTTCTGCTACCTCAACAACCAAAAAGCCGGTTTCCTGATCTACAAAGGTATATTTAGAATTGTACCAATGGAATTGATGCACCTGAACCCAACTTGATTTTTCGGCCCAAACTTTTGGGGTGCCCAAAATTAAGGCCAAGACCAGTCCTATAAAAATTTTATTTTTGATTGTTGCTTTAAAAATTTCCTCTCTCCTAAAGAAATGGACTTCAAAAAAGTTACCACAAATTCGGAAAAGTTTCTAGGAAAGGCTCTTAAACTCTGAGAACAATCTATTTTGTAATCACCCCAGAAGATCAGCAATCTGCATATAGGGGCGGTTCGGGCAAACCGTTTCGGCAAGGGCCTGAAACGGGCTCCCTTCAGAAATCCTTATCTGGCCTGAATTGTCAGTTCTCCACTGGGGGTAAATTCTTCGGTCACCGGTGCCCGGGTTTAAGCTTAAAACATAGGCGCGCCAACTGTCACAATCTACCGCCATCAAATCGACATCTATTCCCTGCTCTGCCTCACGAGATACCTCGACGACGACAAACCCGGTTGTTTGATCAACAAAAACATAATCGGAATTCATAAAGGCACCTGGGAAAAGCTCAATCCAGTTTTCTGCCTTGGCATCAAAGGAAAAAATCAAAATAACACTGAAAACAAAAAGTTTAACGGGGTAGGAGCAAGGCCTTTTTAAATTGCTAATTTTCATATTTTTTGCTCCGTTTAAAATTAAATAACCCTCAAGATTATTTCCAGAATTCTACTGGTGTTCCGCAAGCCATTCCTGGGTTAGTCGTTCAGCCTCTGCAATTTGCTCAGGCGTCATTTTTTCTTGGAGGTTATTTTTTACGTTGAAAACCCACGCACTTTTTTGGGTGGCTACCAGATTATACCACATTAGTGCAGTAATATTGTTTTGGGGGACGGCGTCACCAGTGTAGTAAATGCGGCCGAGATTTAATTGGGCCATCACACCCCCCTGGTCAGCGGATAATAAATACCAGTGTATCGCTTCGGTGATATTTTTAGAAACCCCCAAGCCCTCTTCAAGCATGCCCCCGAGATTGGTCTGGGCATCGGAAAGCCCCTGGTTGGCGGCGAGGCGGAACCAGTGTATCGCCTTGGTGTAATCTAGGGGAACGCCGGTACCACTGTAATTCATGTTCCCGAGATTGAGTTGGGCTCTGGCATACCCTTGGTTTGCTGCGAGGCGGAACCAATGCATTGCCTCGGCATAATCTCGGCGAACATCCTGGCCAAGGTAAGAAATAACCCCGTAATACATGACTCCGAGATTATACTGGGCTGTCACCCGCCCCTCGTCGGCATCATTCTGCCACTCTTTAAGGGCCGTTTTATAATCTTTACGGTTGTAGGCTTCCAGTCCCTTATCAAACTCTGTCTGGGCAAATTCTGAAACAGGAACGGGTGTGAATTGATAAACTCTGGCCCCCTGATAAAAATCTGCATATGCAAAATTTGAAACAGGTACGGAAGTAAAAAGAACAAATATAAAAATCAGGTTTAACCAATGCATTCCTTTTTCGCCGGCATTGACCCATCCCCCGATCGAACGCTTAAAGGCCACGCCCTCATCATAGGAAATCCATCGTTTTAAAGTTATTTGTTTCATCAAGTCCCAAGCGGTCCTCTACTTATGTTCCGAAACCCATACCTGGGTTAACCGCTCACCTTCGGCAATTTGCTCAGGGGTCATTTTTTCTTGGAGGCTATTTTTATTCCTAGCAGCCATATCATCGCCCTGGACCGCTGCTAAACTTAACCACATGTAAGAGGTAACCAGGCTTTGGGGGACACCCCGGCCGTCCCTATACTTGAAACCAAGATTGAGCTGGGCACCGGCATGGCCCTGGTCGGCACTAAGCAGGTACCATTTCGCCGCTTCGGTATCGTCCTGGGGAACGCCCTCGCCAAAGCCATACATGCCGCCAAGATTAAACTGGGCCCAGGCATGGCCTTGTTCGGCAGCAAGACGCCACCAGTGAATGGCCTCGGTGTTATTCATGTCTCTGTAAAAGCTGGCAGCCAGATCGTACTGGGCTTCAGAATACCCTTGCTCTGCAGAAAGACGGATCCACCGTATCGCTTCGGCGTAATCCTGAGGGGCACCATCGCCATATTCATACCTGATGCCGAGAAGGTACTGGGCCTCGGGGTTGTCGTTTTCTGCTTTGGTAGTCAATTCTTCTAGCGAAAGGGCTTTTAGCGCCAGGGTTATGGTTTCCGCATCTTCTGTTTGAGCTTCGTTGGTGCCATTATTTTGCTCACAGGCCGCCAAACCAAGAACCAGGGAGCCAATTAAGAAAACTTTATATTTTGCTGTTTGAAAAAACATATTCCCCTCCTTTTTTTGTATTCGTT
>JAZFRG010000182.1:0-6663 GCA_036445535.1 Sphingomonadales bacterium | reverse complement strand
ACCCCGCTTAATCATATTTCGAAGTTTTTCTTTGTGGTTTCTGGTGTGAAGTTGTTGTTTTTCTTTAAACCGCCTGTCCCACTACTTGGCAGGGTCGATCTAATAAAGGCCGAGTCTATGCTTTGTTAAATATACAATCGCCTTATTATGGGAGCATATAGAGTAGCTGAACATGGTTATTCCGTCCATCCAAGCCCTTACACGCGCGAGATTAAAGGTATCCGTTCCTTGCGGCAACCCTTTCGAAGTTATTCGCTCTTAAAATCCAGATTTGAAGTTTGAGTTTTATGGGTAATAAGCTTTTACTTTTATCGTGGAAAGCCTCATCGCACATATCACAAATTTCGACATACTCACTTTCCAGCATTTTCAGTCTGCTCATATTAGCCAGTCCCCATTCTTTTTTATATTCAGGGTTCGATTTAATGACATTCCAGACCTGCCAATAGCTTGGATAATCGGGACGTAAACATATTTTGAAGAGAGCAGTTTCTTTTTCGACATATTCCTCAAGGATGGCCGGGATTAAAATCTTCCAATCATATTCAGCCTTAAACCGGCCTTTATTGTCTTTTTTCCTAGTCATTTTTCTGGATATCATCAAAAATTATCCAAAACCGCGATTTTGTCCTCGAAGGGGTCCTCATTTGGAACATTGGAACAATCGAGGCTGGTCGATGGTTTAGGCGAATTTACAATTGGAACATTTTTTAAAATTGTTCCACTTTGATTTTCGCTGTTAGCCAGGGTTTTTGTGGGTTGTTCCAGTGTTCCACTTCCATACCGGGTCCAGGTGGGTTTTAGGTCTTTTAGCCAATAACCCCTCATTGGCTTTCCCCCCTGATCAGCCGGAAGCCTTTTTTTGTCGCTTTTAATATCAAAGCGCTTTAGTTGGTTTGAAAGACCGTGGGCCGTGAGGGGCTTTTTACCGGGGGAGAATTCACACCAGGGCCTGTCATCCCGTGTGTTCAGCTTTTCCAAAAGGGTTTCAGTGGGGATAAATTCAGGATCGTTTCCGGTCAAGAAAATTTCCTTCAGGTCGGCCAGTAACGCTTCCCTGAGACCAGCGCCGTCCTCTCCCTCTGTCAATTTTGTACAGGCCTTAAAAATTTTATCTTCCCATTCTGGCCCGACTTGGGCGGCAATGGCCAGAATCGCCCGCCAGCAGTCTTTTGCTCGGTCATGAATTCCTACTGGGAATTTAACATCGGAAAGACCCAGGATTATTTCTTGACGATTATCCTGACACCACCGCAGAATTTTTCTTCTTAATCTTTTTAGTGATGCGGAACTTTCATCCAAAGCGGTTAAATCCCTAATCGGGGGGCCGTCTAATGCGCGACGGTTCAGCTTGATCGTTATAGATCGGTCGGCTGTAGTGTCGTGTAGCTCACCTATGCCGGTCATGATCTTGGGGCACCAGGTACTAAAGCGGGCGGGGATATGGCTATCCCCGACACAACGCATAGTCTCGGCCATTTTTTTCGATATGGATCCGTTGATAATCCCACGAAGTTCCGGGTCCTGCTTTGCGTAGGTGTCCACTTCATCAAGCAAAAGCGTTGGCTTAAATGCCTCGATCGCCCTGAATAGAGTGGCCGCTCTGATACTCCCAGAGCTTGCGATCGGTCTAAGCGTGATTTCGTACAAAACCTCCAGCAAAGTTGACTTCCCGCACCGTTTTTCGGGTTATGTAATGTTCAAAAATGGGGCCTTGGTTAAACCTTCGTAATGAAGCCATGACATGACTGCCCACCCAACCACAGCATTGGCTTGCTCAGAGGTCAAAACAACATAAGTTTGAATGGTTTGAGCAATTTCTGAGAAGAGAGGCGCGCCCTCAACCTTTGATCCGAAGGGAAGGGTTTCCTCCCATTGTACGGCCCGGCCTTGAGTATTTTCGGCGGTCTTCCGGGAGAGACTTTTCCGTTTTTTATCGACCGCCCTAATGTCCCAATCTAGCTCAGTCCGTATCTTTTTCCGGTGGGTTTGATAATCGTCCTCGTCTGCCTCGGTCAGCCATTTGTTGAGAGGGGCTTTATCGCCCGACCTGAAGGCCGCGCAAAAGGAAATAATTTCCTGTTCGTGATTGTATTCGACCGTTTCCAAATTTTCATCATCAAAAGTGGTCAAAATGCGTGTCATGGCAATTTCTTTTCGGTTTCGGAGAAGCCCTCGTTAAGCCAAGCCATAATATCCGAGTAGCGCCAGCCCTTGGTATTGCCAAAAAGAGTTCTGCCCTTCGGGGCCTCTCCAAGTTTCTCATATTTGTGCCAAGTGGCGTACGGTACCCCCGTAATGAAAAGCCGCTCGGCCTCTCTTAAAATTCGCTCCTGTTCGTCGCTATTATCCATTATTACCTCGCTTTAGGTTAGATTGTTGTGTGCCCCTTAAGGCCGCTTTAAGGCATATATACTCGGATAAAATGGGGTATCAAATGTACACCGTAAAGTGTGTGCACTTATTTTTAAGCGGTTGATTTTATTGAGGTTTTAAAAGTATACAAAAGTGTACAAAAGAAATTTAGTACATTTTTTAGTCGCAATCCCAGTCTTTCCGTGAGGCGCTGAGGTGGGTTCTTAGTGTTGCCTCGCACCATTTTTTATAGATATCTGGATTCCGTGTTTTTAGTCGAGAAATGACCCGGCTGATCTTTATTTTTCCATCAGCCCAATCCGTATCGGGTTTGCCCTTAATCTCATTTCTTGCTTTTTTTTGCGGCCTTTTTAAGCGCCTTCGGGACATTTCGCTTTCTTGGCCGCCCCTCCGGCACCCTTGCGGTAGGCTTGAGGCCTAGAGGCCATTTTTGTCCGTTCTTATTAAGCCATTCCTCAAGGCCGGTTTCTGATAGGTAAAGACCGCCCATATGGACCCCTTTTGCTGTTTGGGTTCCCATTAGATAGTTTTTGAAAGCCTGGCCGACCCTCTCCCACGGTATTTTTGCGATATCAGAAAAGGGGGTTTCTAATCCTACGCCAAGAATATCACCATAAGCCTTAAAAGCTGATCTAAACATTTCGCGGGTCCATAACCTCAAAACGGGAACAATGTTTACAACCGTGGCCCAATACTCTGCTTTGGCTTTTTTGTAATTCAGCCAATCCTCACGGGTTGGGTTTTCTATAGCTAGATATTCCTCAAAGGGGTCGGGCGGCTCCTGGTTGATGTTTATAAAGTTTCCCCCAAAATCTTGGTCATTTTCGTCATAATCCAGCATATAGGTTTTACCCTTTAGCTTGCCTTCAAACAGGTCTGAGAATATCGCCTCATACACAGCATCATTGCCAAGCCTTTCAGCCAGGTCTTTGACCTTATATGCCGGTTCTTTAGCTAGGGTCATTTTCTTCCTTCTTGTTCACGGTGGCCATCAGCTTTTGCTCCCATGCTTCTAGGGCCGCCTTTTTTTCAGTAAAAAATTTGTATCTGTTGTAATGTTTCTCAATCACGTTTTTAGGCAAGTGGTTAATAACCGCCTGAACGTGCCTCTCTTTAATGTCGAGAGCGTAAAGCCCGGAAACAACAACCTCTCTAAAGTCGTGCGGCCTAACATCTTCAATCTTGGTTTTTTCAAGCACCCGCCCCAGCGCCTTATTTAAACTGGTGGCTGATATTGGCCTGTCTTCCTTCCTGCCCTTGGTGCTGAATGGGGAAGGAAACAAATAGGTGCTATCACCGGACAATTCAAAGGCCCTCTTAACCAACCCCAAGGCTTTGGCGGGTAGCGGCACAACATGGTCCCTGGCTCTTTCAGAAGCCCTGTTTTTTAGTCTTTCCCGGCTTATGGTCCAAGACTCCTCCTCTAAGTCAAACTCAGCCTTAGGTGCTTGCGATACCTCGCCCACCCTTTGCCCGAGCAACATCAATAATTCCAAAGCAATCTTGGTGCCTTCTCGCATAGCAATTATTCCGTCGTGATAGGCCGACTTGCTTCCATCAACGGACCTCCAAATACTTCTGATCTCAAAGGATTTTAAATCCCGCTCTCTGGGCGGCTCTTGCGGGGTAGGTCGCTCTAAATCCTCCATGGGATTGCTCGGTATGAATTTATATTTCTTAACTGGCCGGGCTGGCTTGTGGCCTTTGGATTTTTTGCCAGCCGCCCAATTAAAGAATTTCATCAGCCTGCCAAAAACTCTATTTGCTTGAATAGGTGAGCCCCGCGCTATTATCGGTGGAAATACTTTTTCAATATCTTTTTCGGTTATACTCTGCATTTGCATCTTGCCAATTCGGGGTAGAACATCGCCTTCAAAAATGCTTTTTGTCCCGTTGTAGGTATCGGTGGTGTTTGCAATTTTCACATATTCTTCAAGGAAAATTTTGTATGCCTCTTCAACCGTGAGGTTGGCCTTGGCCTCTTGCTTCGCTCTGGCCGGGTCTCCACCCTTGGCAATGTCGCTAATAAGCTCCTGTGCCTTTGCTCTGGCGTCTGCAAGGTCCATTGTGGGGTAGTGGTTGAAGGTTAGCCTTCTTTGTGGTGCGCCCCTGCCGCGTCCGGCCCGATAAAAAATGACCCAGGATTTCACACCCTTTTCTGTAACCCTTAAGCCAAAGCTGGCGCGACGGCTCTTTAAAACAGTATCCCAATACTCGGCACGACCCCTATTTGGGGGCTTCACCGTGTCAACAAATCGGGCTGTAAGGTTTTTCTTCATAGCGTCCAAATCGCTCGGGGTAACACCGGGGGTAACACAATGACAACTATTCAGGACAATTCTGTAAATACCGGTAAAGAGTGCAAACCCCTTTTTATCTAGGTTTTATCTTGCCACAAGCTTTATATAGTTGTACAGGATTTTCTATTCAAGTAGCCTTGTAAGCGATAGGTCATCTGTTCGAGTCAGATATCCGGCACCATTTTTCTAATAATTTTGAATAGCTTTTATTATTTAGTTTTCCAGTCCGGGTCCGCCGGGGGCCAGAAAATAGCCCCATGGGCCAGGGCCCGGCCGGTGTCGCCGTGATTCCAGGCTTCCTGATCAACCAACAGTCCTGGACCAAATGCATCGCCTGAACCGAAATTTGCATCAAATTCCAGGTTGCCGGTTTCAGGGTCAAAATTTACCATCATAACCCGGCGGCTCATTTGCGACCCGTAGCCGGTGACCACAATCCGGGTGCCGCTGGCATCGGGGGAGGTCCAATGCGGGCCAAAGCCAGGCGGAAAGTCCAGACGGTTTACTTCAACCGGGTTTCTGGGGTCGGAAACATCCATAACTACCATGGCATTTAAACCCTCGTCCCCGTCTGCCTCTACGCTCTGGACCCAGAATTTTCCCAAACGAACCGGCAATCCGCAGTAATCCCCGCCAAAATTGTGAAGGTAGGTTATCTCAGGGGTATCGCTTGCGGCCCCATCCAGGAGATAAAGACCACAGGACAAGGTTTCGAACATAATCGTTTTTCCATCCCTTAGAACCCTGCCCTCAAAGGGGTTAATATCTACGTCCAGCCCCTCAACCTCAGGCACTTTAAGGGTCATAAGCAATTCAAGATTTGAAAGTTGGAAAATCTGGATGTGGCGGCCCAGGTCGGCGCCACGCATATCAAAGTGGGTGACAACGAAACGATCCGCCGCAGGCAACAGGATTATCCCGTAGGGGCGAAGAAAAAGGTCCTCATTGCCACGGGAAAGATCCACGGACTGGACAAGGTCTCCCCGGGTTGTTAATTCCAATAACCCGCCGGGGGTTGTGTCGCCGTCAAATTTGGTCTGAAAAGTCACAAGCATATTGCCGTTTGGCAGTTCGGCAAAGCTATGAGGAAACGAATAATCCTCTATATTTCCAAAGGAACTAGAAAGAACCGGGCTTTGTGGCGTGTTGGTATCGAAAATATAGGTGTAGTTTCCCATAAAATCATTGGCAAAAAGAAAGCCCGAAAAGGGAAGTTTTAAATTGGTATGGTGAGCGTGTCCCCTGATGCCCCCCACAGGGATGGTTGATAAGATATTGCCATAGTTCGCCGATGATTGGTCGGCATCAACGACCATTAGAAAATTTGCATCCACGTCATCAGCATCTGACATCCAAACATACAACAGTGATCCCTGCGGGTTCTCAGCGGCCGGTTCAGGCCTATCACAACCGACCAGAATTAAAGCCAAAACAACCCCAAACCCAATTTTTAGTGGTGCCTTGAAAAGAAATTCAAAAATGGTCATGAAATGTCCCCCCAACCCACTGTAGCTTTAAGGCCCTTTTAGTCAAAGAGGAAACTGTAGCTAAGTTGGGTGAGAAAATCGCCTGGTGAGCGATAGGTCATCTGTTCATTCCAGATATCCGGCACCATTTTTACCCAGGCGGCAAAATCTCATTCACAACACTTTTAAATGACCGGCTGGATTTTACCTTTTGCCCACCCATTAGGAAAATTTCAAAGGTCCCATCTGGATTTGCTTTAATCTTGAAAATTTTCTCACAATTTATGATGGCTGAACGGTGAACCCGTTTGAATTTTTTTTGGTCCAGCAGCTTTTCTATTTTGGAAAGTGAATCTTTAATTAAGTAGGTATCACTTTCACTTGTTAATTCCACGTAATCCCCCCTGGCCTTAAACAAACAAACCCCGGAGGTTGGCAAATTTCTTTTTTCTCCGTTCTTATCAACTTTGAAATTTTCTAAAAATCCGGGTGCTAACTTTACGCCCCCTTTAAACAAAGAA
>JAZFRG010000181.1:0-8377 GCA_036445535.1 Sphingomonadales bacterium | reverse complement strand
GGATAATTTTAGAAGCACGCGTTTGAATTTTTTAGGGCCGGTCATAAATATTCCTTATCCAAATTTACCTTGGTCGTCATAGCGTGTTAGGTGCCACTTTAGCAAGATGCCGTGCAAGAAAAAGGACCGCCAGGATGATCTCCCGCGGCCCTTCAAATTTTTAAGAAAGGATGCGCTTAAATGCCAGCGACTTTTTTAACCTCTTCGGCGAAATCTTCTACCTTTTTCTCAATGCCTTCACCCAACTCAAACCGGACAAAACCGGTCAATTTGATATCGGCACCGGCTTCTTTGGCAGCGCTTGCAATAACCTTTTCGATATTGTTTTCGCCGTCGATAACTGAAACCTGTTTCAAAAGAACCACTTCCTTATAGAATTTCTGCATCCGGCCTTCGATCATTTTCAAAATAATCTCTTCGGGCTTGCCGCTGGAGCGCGCTTGTTCAACCAGAACATTTTTTTCCCGCTCGACCAGCTCAGGATCAAGGCTATCGGTATCAAGCGCTTTCGGGTTGGTCGCAGCAATATGCATGGCAAGATGCTTGCCCAGGCCTTCCAGAGCCACTTCTTTGGCCTCTGATTCGAGGCCTACAAGAACACCAATTTTTCCAAGATCAGGGGTGATTTTGTTATGCAGGTAGCTGGAAACCAGCCCCTTTGAAACTGAAACGCCAGCCATGCGGCGGATATTCATGTTCTCACCAATGGTGGCAATGTTGTGCGTCAGCTGCTCTGCAACCGTGCGGTCAGACCCCGGATAGCCAGATTCTTCAACAGCAGGCAGGTCAGCATCGTTGGCCATACCAAGGTCGGTGACGGTTTTTACAAATTCCTGAAACTGTTCGTTTCTGGAAACAAAATCGGTTTCAGCATTCACTTCCGAGACCACACCAACAGTTCCGCTGGTGGCAATACCAACCAGACCTTCAGCAGCAACCCTTCCGGATTTTTTAGCGGCAGCGGCAAAACCTTTTTGACGAAGCCAATCAATTGAAGCTTCAATGTCGCCATTATTTTCAGACAGTGCTTTTTTGCAATCCATCATCCCGGCGCCACTTTTGTCTCTGAGTTCCTTGACCAATGCAGCGGTAATTTCAGCCATGATCTTGTTCCTTTATTTTTTATTTATTTTTTTGTTTTTTTAGCAGCGGGTTTTTTAGCTGGTGCCTTTTTAGCTGGGGCTGCTTTCTTGGCCGGGGCTGCTTTTTTTGCCGCAGGTTTTTTAGCCGGTGCAGCTTTCTTTGCAGGAGCTGCCTTTTTAGCTTCTGCTTTCTTTGCTGGTGCAGCCTTCTTTGCAGGAGCAGCCTTTTTGGCTTCCACTTTTTTTGCAGCAGGCTTGGCGGCGGCTTTTTTCTCGACCACTGTTTCTTTTGCAGCAGCTTTTTTAGCAGGTTTTTCTTTGGTGGCTGCTTTTTTAGCCGCTGGTTTTTCTTCCTTAACCGGAGCCGCCTCTTTTTTAGCTGGCACCGCTTCTTTAGCTGGCACTGCTTCTTTAGCCGGAGCTGCTTCTTTAGCCGGAGCTGCTTCTTTAGTTGGCGCCGCTTCTTTAGCCGGGGCCGCTTCCTTAGCGGCAGGTTTTTCAGGTTGGCTTATTTCATCCTGGATACCATCAAGAACCGCGGCGCTGAAAAGATCGCAGTAAAGCGTAATCGCCCTGGTTGCGTCATCATTGCCGGGGATAGGAAAGGCAATCCCATCCGGGTTACAATTGGTATCAAGAACCGCAACCACGGGGATATTCAGCTTGGTAGCTTCTTTGATGGCAATGTCTTCGCGGTTGGTGTCGATAACGACAACGACATCGGGAAGACCACCCATGTCGCGAATACCGCCGAGGGCCCGTTCCAGTTTTTCACGCTGGCGGGTCAATTGCAGGCGTTCTTTTTTGGTTAGCCCTTCAGCGTCACCACCCAGTTTTTCATCCAGATCTTTCAAGACCTTGATTGATTTGGAAATGGTTTGCCAGTTGGTCAGCATGCCACCGAGCCAGCGATGGTTTACATAATACTGGCCACACCGTTTGGCAGCCGCAGCTATCGGCGCTGAGGCTTGGCGTTTTGTTCCAACAAACAAAACCCGTCCACCACCCGCAGCAATTTCCCGAAGAAATTGCAAAGAGCGGGCCAATAGAGGCACGGTTTGGGTTAAGTCAACAATATGAACCTTATTGCGGCTGCCGTAGATGTACGGGGCCATTTTAGGGTTCCAACGGTGGGTTTGGTGTCCAAAGTGAACGCCAGCTTCCAACAGCTGACGCATATCAAATTCAGCAAGCGACATATTTATTCTCCGGTTTAAGTTCCTCCGCGGGGCTCTTGTATCGGTTTACCCGACACCGGAAAGGTATAAAACCTATGCTCCGCGTGTGTGATGCGCACCGTCTATAGGGTTAGGGGTGACATTACAAGAAAAAAATGAAGGCTTATTTATAGGTAACCCTGGCATCGCTAACGCCGGGGAAAGACTTGATCGCACCTTGCAGTTCCGGGGTTACTCTAAAGGTCTCCGAAAGCCTGATTTGAACTTCACGTTCTTCGTCGTGGGCTAAAATTGAAAAGGTGACAATGCCCCTGCCCCCTTTATGTTTTTCCAAAACACCCTTGATACTATTAAGCGCACTTTCAGCCTCAATTGACACCATTAATTCGGCATTTCGCACCAAACGTTCAGGATCAAACAACTCAAAGCCCCTGACGATTAGTCTTGGGGTGTCATCGGTATCGGACTTATCAACCGAAACATCCAGCAAAAGTGGAAGGTCTTCCTCAATTGCAGACCTAATTTCGGTTAAAGTGTCACCAAACACTAGCGCTTCAAAGGTGCCTGAACTATCGGACATCGCTAAAAAGGCAAAGATTTTTCCGGATTTGGCAGCTTTTCGTTCTTGCAAATCCTCAACGATGCCTGCCGCCTTGACGGTTTGTCCAATCAGGCTGGGGTTGGTCAAAAGCTCATGGCTTTGCCGGACCCCACGTTTGGCCAAAATTTCTGCGTAAGCCTCAAGGGGGTGGGAAGTAAAGAAAAAGCCAATGGCATCGCGCTCATTTTTCAGGACCTGTGCCTGTTCCCATTCTTCTAACTCCGGCAATGGCATTCGTGGAACCGGGCTTTCATCATCGCCAGCGAACAGGTTAACCTGGTTGCTAATCCGGGCTTCATGACAGGCATGGGCATGTTTCAAAAGCATATCAAGTGCGCCAAATGTTTGTGCCCGGTTGGGGTTCAGGCTGTCAAACGCCCCGGCACAAACCAGTTTTTCCATTTGCCTTTTATTAACCGCAGTAATTTCAATCCGCTCCATAACCTCATGAACGTTTTTAAAGGGGCCATTCTCGACGCGCTCCCGGACAATGCTTTCCATGGCCTTGGCACCAACGTTTTTGACCGCGGCCAAAGCATAGCGAATGCCTTTAGCTTCGCCCCCCCCTTCGACTGAAAAATTAGCCTCAGAGGCATTAATATCCGGCGGGTAAAGCGGGATTTTCATGGCCCGAATTTCCCGGACCAGAAAATTTAATTTATCGGTATTATCGCGTTCTAAAGACAACGTAGCGGCCATAAATTCGATTGGATAATTTGCCTTAAAATAAGCCGTCTGGTAGGCAATCAGGGCGTAAGCGGCGGCATGGGATTTATTAAAGCCGTAGCCGGCAAATTTATTCACCAGATCAAAAATGTGGCTGGCCTTGGGCTCTGGAACGCCTTTTTCCTTGGCACCATCAATAAAACGTTTCCTTTGGGCATCCATTTCTGCCTGGATTTTCTTACCCATGGCGCGGCGCAGCAAATCCGCTTCGCCCAGCGAATACCCGGCCAGAACCTTGGCAATTTCCATCACCTGTTCCTGGTAAATAATAACCCCGTGGGTTTCCTCTAAAACCGGCTCAAGCCCTTCATGAAGGCAATCAACCTCTTCAGTGCCGTGTTTTCGGTGTATGTAAGAAGGAATGTTGTCCATCGGGCCCGGCCGGTAAAGCGCGACCATGGCGATGATGTCTTCAAATTTGTCGGGTTTTAGAGCCCGCAAGGACTGGCGCATGCCTGACCCTTCAAGCTGGAACACCCCGGCGGTGTCACCCCGGGCAATCAACTCATAGCTTTTGGTGTCGTTTAGGGGCAATTTTTCCAGATCAACTTCAGTCCCGCTGGCTTTTATGAAATTGATAGTTTGCTGCAGGACGGTCAGGGTTTTCAGACCGAGGAAGTCAAATTTTACCAACCCGGCCTTTTCCGCCCATTTCATCGAATACCCGGTCACCGGCATGGTTGATCTGGGGTCACGGTAAAGGGGAATGATTTCCTGCAAGGGCCGGTCGCCAATCACCACCCCCGCGGCATGGGTAGAGGCATGGCGGAAAAGGCCCTCAAGCTTTAAAGCGCGGTCAATCACTTCTTTGGTCAGTTCATCGTTTTGGTATTCTTGTTTTAGCCGGGGTTCAATTTTTAAAGCCTCCCCCAAGGTCGTAGGTGCCGCCGGGTTGTTGGGGATCATTTTGGAGAGCCGGTCGGTCACCGGATAGGGCTGCTGCAAAACCCGGCCCACATCACGGAGCACGCCCCGGGCATTCATACTGCCAAAGGTGATGATCTGGGCGACGTTATTATAGCCGTATTTTTCCTGGACGTAGTGGATAACCTGGTCTCGTTTTTCTTGGCAAAAATCGATATCAAAGTCAGGCATTGATACCCGTTCCGGGTTCAAGAACCGCTCAAACAGAAGACCAAACCTAAGCGGGTCCAAATCGGTAATCCTTAGCGCCCAGGCAACCACCGAACCGGCACCGGAACCACGCCCAGGACCAACCGGAATATTGTGGTCCTTGGCCCACTGAATAAAGTCGGCAACAATCAGAAAATAACCCGGAAAACCCATTTTGGTGATGACATTTAATTCAAACGCCAGACGCTCTCGGTAGGGTTTGGCGGTTGCCTCTTGGGCCGCCTCATCCTCCCCTTTTTGATACACTTGGGTTTCCAAAAGGCGCTCCAGGCCTTTTTCTGCATCCTTTTTCAAAAGGTCAGCTTCTGAAAGCTCGCCACCAGGATTAAAGTTGGGCAACATCGGATCATACCCCTCGGGCGCATAAGATGAGCGCCTAGCAATGTGAACCGTATTTTCCAAGGCTTCCGGAAGGTCAGCAAACAGTTCCGCCATTTCTTCCGCGGTTTTCAGCCGGTGCTCGGGGGTTAAATGCCGCCGCTCTGTTTCGGCCACATAGGTCCCCGCAGCAATGCACAATAAAGCATCGTGGGCGCGGTACATGTCTTTATTAATAAAGTTTGCATTGTTGGTCGCCACAAGCGGAAGTTCCAGGTCGTAGGCGAGCTCAAGAAATCCTTCTTCGGTTTGCTTTTCAATGTCCATGCCGTGGCGCTGGATTTCTATATATAGCCGCCCGGGAAATAAAGTCCCCAAGGTCTTGGTCAGGGCTTTCGCTTCTTCGGTACGGCCATCTTTAATCAGGGCCCCCAGCGGGCCTTCAGCCCCGCCAGTCATTAAAATCAACCCCTCAGTTTTTCCTTTTAGGTCGTCCAAATCCTGATGGGGATCATCGCCGCTTTCTTGTTCCAGATGGGCGCTTGAGACAATTTTAAGCAAATTTTTAAACCCGGTCCGATTTTGGGCAATTAGATGAACGGGATAGGTTTTATCCCCCGAAGTTTGCCGGGTTGATTTGAAATAGGGCGTTTTCAATGACAGCGCACAGCCAATAATTGGCTGGATTCCAGCACTTTTAAGGGTTTCAGAAAACTCCAGGGCGCCAAAAAGGTTATTGGTATCGGTAACCGCTAACGCGGGCATACCTTCAGCGGTGGCCCAGGCGGTAATATCCTTGATATGGATAGCCCCCTCGGCCAAAGAGTAAGCGCTTTTAAAGCTTAAATGGACAAATTTGGTCGGCCCCATGTGGCTCCGGTTTAATTCTTGCGGTTAAAAAGAGTTATTTCCAATACGCAAGAATAGCACCCATAGCGGCCATGCCAAGGGCTGAATTACTAATATGGATTAAAAAAAGCATCGGCGAGCGGTTTTCAAATGCATAATTGGGAAAACTCGCGGCCCCATGGATCAAAACCGCCAAGCCAAACCCCCAAAGGGCACCATTTAATGGGCTCACTGTTGGTTCGGCTCTTTGTAAAATAATAAAAAAGGCAGCCAGACCAAATGCCAAAACTAAATTGGCAACAAAACCCTGAATCATGGCTTGCTTAGGATCACCTAAATCTTTTTCCTTAAAATTATTTTCAGCCATCCAGGCGTTGCCCATCACCTTTGGGCTATACCAAATAGCGGCTATACCCATGGCAGCAATTGCCGACACCAGAACCGCCCAATAATTGATGAAAGATAGAAGATTAAAAAGATAGTCAAACATGAGGTCCCCCTTTGATTTAAGTGCCCTGCCCCCAAGGTGAGGGAACGCTAGCAAATTTATTTAAGAAACTCAATGAATTACAAATAGAAAACTTATTTTATGGGCTTTAATTTCCCGTCGTGCAGCCCAACACAGCGATCAAGGCTTGCCGCAACCTCCCGGTTGTGGGTCGCGATAAGGGCTGCCGTACCCTCGCCCCTGATCGTTTTTAAAAGCGCCTTCATGACCCGCTCAGCGGTCGCTTCATCCAGATTTCCCGTCGGCTCATCCGCCAAAATAATCTTTGGCTTATTGGCCATTGCCCGGGCGATTGCCACGCGCTGTTGCTCACCGCCCGAAAGCTGGGAAGGAAGATGTGTTTCCCGCTCTGTTAGGCCAACATTATTTAAAAGCTCCTTGGCCCTAGTAATGGCTTTTTCTTTCGAAAGACCGGCAATTCGCATAGGCATCATGACATTTTCCAACGCCGTGAATTCCCCCAGAAGATGATGAAATTGATAGACAAAGCCGATTTCATTTCGGCGGATTAGGGTTCGCTCATGCGATGACAGGCTTGCGCTGGCCCTGCCATTTATTTCTACCTCGCCGGCGTTGGGGTGCTCCAGCAACCCGGCAATATGCAAAAGGGTTGATTTGCCCGACCCTGAGGGCCCCAAAAGCCCAACCATTTCCCCGGCATTTAGCGAAAGCGAAACGCCTCTTAAAATTTCAAGCGGGCGGCCGGCCTGGGTAAAGGTTCTTTGAACCCCCGATATTGCCAAAACCGCACTCATCCCTCGTTCCTTAAAATTTCAACCGGGTCCAGTTTGGCGGCGCGGCGCGCTGGCGGCAGGGTTGCAAGAAAGCTGATGAGAAACGAGATTAAAACAATCGTGATAATTTCACTGGCCTTCATTTGGGCGGGCATTTCGGTTAAAAAACGAACCTCTGGAGACCACAAATTAACATCTGAAAAACTTTGGATAAACCTTTGAATTGGCTGGATATTTTCGGTTATCAAAACCCCCAAACCAAGCCCCAGAAGGGTCCCTATAAAGCCAATCGAGCCGCCAGCGATAACAAAAATTTTCATCAAAGATTTTCCCGAGGCTCCCATGGTTCTGAGGATCGCAACATCTTTGGACTTGTCTTTAACCAGGATGATCATGCTGGAGATGATATTAAAGGCGGCGATAAGGATAATCAGGGTGAGGATAATAAACATGACATTGCGCTCAACCTGAAGTGCTGTAAAAAGGCTTTGGTTCATGGAGCGCCAATCCCCAACATAGCCATTGTTTCCGGCAATCGTCATTATCGCCCCGGATATGCCATCAACCTCATCCGGATTTTCAACAAAAACCTCAATCGCCTTTACGGCATCTCTAAGTTTGAAATAAATTTGCGCCTCTTCAAGGGGCATAAAAACAAAGGCATTATCGTAATCAAAAACCCCCACCTCAAAAATAGCAGTAACCTCATAGGCCATAATCCGGGGGGCAGTGCCAAACGGGGTCGCGGTCCCTTGGGGGGAAATCAGGGTAAGCGTTTCCCCGACCTGAACATTTAACCTTCGGGCCATTTGCACCCCAACGGCAATTTTTCTACCCTCATCGAAACCATCCAAGCTGCCTTCAATAATATTAGGACCCACGTATTCATTCTCAACTAACGAGGCCTCCGTTACCCCACGGAGTACTGCCCCACTGGCTTCGTTTTGGTTGGTGGCCATGACCTGGCCTTCGATAAGGGGATAGGCCCGAACCACACCATCCACCGCCCGGATCTCAGCTGTTAAGGCATCGTATTCCCTTAATTCGCCGTCATAGCCATAAACCATCACATGGCCGTTTACCCCCAAAACCCGACCCAAAAGTTCAACCCTAAAGCCGTTCATTACCGACATCACAACAATTAATACCATGACGCCCAGGGAAATGCCGCCAAGCGAAAATCCGGCAATCACAGAAATGAATTTATCCGAACGCCGGGCCCGCAGGTACCGAAGTGCAACCGACCA
>JAZFRG010000180.1:0-11179 GCA_036445535.1 Sphingomonadales bacterium | reverse complement strand
GATTACCCCCTTGATTAGATTATCAACCATTGATTACCCCCTTTGGTTATTTTTGTAAAAAAAGGGAACAAGACTGAAATGAATTCAAAAAGAAATTGCCCCCTCAAGCCACAAGAGGATACTCGCATCGGGTTTTTGAGTCAAACCGGATAAAAAAAACGCGGGGGATATCGCCCCCGCGCTTTTGAATCTTAAGAAATTTCAATTAGCCTTTAGCGGCCCCGAAAACCAGGGCAGTTGTAAAGCCAGCTACAGCTGCCGATACGGCAAACCTTAGCATACCTTCAACATCAAAGGCTTCTCCGCCAACGACCTGGTAAATAGCGGACCCAACCAGGCCTGCAACCAGGAACATGACGACAATAGAAACGGAGCCTTTTGCGGCATTCATAATTCCATCTAACATTTTGCTTCTCCCTTCCTATTTGCCACTGGCCAGCAAAGCTGCTGCCAGTATCGTGAAAAACATGTACCCGGTTCCCGGGTCATCAGCATACCCGGCACCGCGGAGCATCTCCCAAGTTCCAAGAAAGTACCAGACGTATCCAAAGATACCCACCAGTACGCCTTTAATTAAATTATCAACCATATGATTACCCCCCTAGGTAAGGTTGTTGTACTAGATCTAGTTTAGAGGCAGACAACTAGTCATAGATGTTGTGTTTCCCTGATAAGCGTGAAATTAAATCTGCCTCTGACCCACGACTCATCAAGCCAAAAAATTCTAGGGGAATCCAGAGCGTTTGGTCAAACAAACAAGGCTCTTAAATAAGAATGTTGCTGTAATTTTTTTTAAATTGAAATGGAGTTACAAAATTTATGCAAACTCAGCAATAGAACAAAATACTTCTTTGCAACCGGAGGCGAATCATTAGTAACTAAAATCCCGGAAGATGTTGGAAAGGTCCCCTTTCCAGGCCCCAACGTATAAATCCAGCAGTTCGTCTGCCGGGGTTTTACCCTTTTCCACATCGGACCAAAGCACCTGCAAAAACCCGTGTTCGCTCTCCCCACTATTGGACGTAAAGTTCCGTGCTCTTAAACCGGCATCGGAAATTTTTAGAACTTCTCCCGCCAGTTCAAGAAAGGTTTTCCTTTGCCATGGCGTCTCAAAACCTAACCGCGGAGCATTGGCCCGCATTTCAGCCATCTCCTCTGTTGACCAACCTTTGACTAAATCCCAAGCTGCATCCAGAGAGCTATTGTCATAAAGTAGGCCAACCCAAAAAGCCGGCAGGGCACAAAGCCTGGACCACGATCCGCCATCGGCGCCCCTCATCTCAAGAAAGGTTTTTAATCGAACTTCAGGGAAAAGAGTGGTCAGGTGGTCCTCCCAATCAGAAAGTCTGGGCAGGTGGCCTGGATAGGCTGGAAGCTTTCCCGCCATAAAATCCCTAAACGATTGCCCGGCGGCGTTGATGTAGTCATCGCGGTAAACAAAATACATCGGCACATCCAGTGCATAATCAACGTAGCGCTCAAATCCGAACCCTTCATCAAAAACAAAGGGCAGCATTCCGGTCCGGTCATTATCGGTTTTGGTCCAGGCGTGGGACCTAAGGGATTTAAAGCCGCTAGGCTTGCCCTCGGTAAAAGGCGAGTTGGCGAAAAGGGCTGTCGCCAAAGGTTGCAAAGCTAATCCAACCCTGAATTTTTTGACCATGTCGGCCTCAGAAGAAAAATCCAGATTAACCTGAACCGTCGTGGTTCGGGTCATCATGTCGAGGCCCATGGTACCAACCCCGGGCATATAGTTTTGCATAATATCGTAACGGGCCTTGGGCATAATATTGGCTTCACTACGTTTCATGGTTGGGTGAAAACCTAACCCCAAAAAACCAATCCCCAATTTTTCACCAATTTCCTTGGCCTGATAAAGATGGGTTGAAACTTCATCACAGGTTTGGTGAATTGTCTCCAAGGGAGCGCCCGAGAGTTCCAGCTGCCCGGCGGGCTCAAGCGTAATGGAAGCCCCATTTTTTTTAAGCGCGATCAGTTTTTCTTTTTCAAAAACCGGTTCCCAATCAAAATCAGAAAAACCCTGTAAAACCGAATGGATCCCTTTTTCACCCTCATAAGGGAGCGGCTTTAGGGTCTTATTATCAAAACAAAATTTTTCGTGCTCGGTGCCAATGCGAAAATCAGCCGGGGATTTAATCCCAACCTCTAACGCTTCCACGAGCTGCCTTTTATTTTCTAATGTCTGGTTTCTGCCCACAAAATCTGTCCATAAAACTTATTGAAATTTAATTACCCCTTTAAAGGCGGATTGAATATAGGTTTGTTGGATGACGATTACCAGTCTCCTAGCGTTGCCTGCCATAGACTAAGAGCAGAAAGCATAGCGGTATCGGCCCGGAGCACTCTGGGCCCAAGGGAAGCGGGGACACATGCGACGTGGGCCCTGATCATTTGGCGCTCAATATCACTAAAGCCCCCCTCGGGACCAATAAGAATTCCCCAGGGAAATCTGGCCGGTTTTTGATCAGCCCCTCTTAAAGCCTCGGTTATTAAAGCCCCGGTTTTATCCTCATCACAAAAAAGCAGCTTGCGTCCCCTTTGCCAGGTTTTGAGGAGAGATTTTAAAGAGGTCATTTCATCTACATCGGGAACGGTTTGGCGCTCACATTGCTCTGCGGCTTCCTTGGCGTTAGCCCAAAGCCGCTCAACCTTAACCCTTTTAACAACGGTCCGCTCGGTACGGACCGGAATTAGCCTGGAGACACCAAGTTCAGTCGCTTTTTGGGCAATAAAGTCTATCCTTGCCCGCTTAATTGGGGCAAATGCTAGCCATAAATCAGGGTCTTGGGGCTGTAATTTTAATTGCTCAAGAACTTTCAATCCCAAGGATTTTTTTGACCCGCCACTAATCCGGGCCGCCCACTCGCCGTCCACACCATTAAAAAGGGAAACCTCATCACCCTCGCTTTTCCGCATTACATTTAGGAGGTAATGACTATCATCGCGGTTAAGGGTTACTTGCGCACCCCTTGAGAGAGGATTTTTAACAAAAAGCCTAATATTTGGATTTTGGCTCATTAAACGTTTAATTTCTTTTTTTTACCCACCCGTAGTGGTGACTTTTATTGACCTAAAGTTTAAAGTCTTTAGACCCTTAGGGGAAGCAAAGGTTTTAAAACGGGGTTAGCCAAAGAAATGTCGAATGACAAAGCTATTCTTGATGCCAAAAAAGGCAATTGGGTCGACAGGTATTCGCCTGCCTCAATCCGTCCTTTCCTGAAATTAGGCAGGATGGATCGCCCAATCGGGATCTGGCTTCTACTGTGGCCAGCAACCTGGGCCATCACAATGGCCGGAAGTTTTGCCTCGTATCCGGACCTAAAAATCCTCGGCCTTTTTCTTTTGGGGGCCTTTGTTATGCGCAGCGCCGGGTGTGCCTTTAATGATATTGTTGATCGGGATTACGATTCCAAAGTCGCAAGGACCCGAAACCGGCCAATTGCCGGGAAGGAAATTTCGGTTCAAAACGCCTGGTTGTTTCTGGCCACGCTGGCTTTGACCGGGTTAATAATTTTGCTCCAATTTAATTACCTTACGGTGGCACTTGGAATTGGCTCTTTGGTTTTTGTTGGCATTTACCCCTTTATGAAGCGGGTGACTTATTGGCCCCAGGCGTTTTTGGGCCTGACTTTTAATTGGGGGGCGCTTTTGGGATGGGCGGCGGTTACTGGGGCACTAAGCATAGAGGCACTGTTTTTATATTTGGCAGGGATTTTCTGGACCCTGGGTTATGACACGATTTATGCCCACATGGACAAAACCGATGACATCCTTGTGGGGGTAAAGTCCACGGCCCTCAAGTTTGGGGAAAACACGCGGGCATGGCTTTTCGTTTTTTACGGATTATCATTGGGTTTTTTCTTTCTGGCCGGGTATCAAAACGGGTTGGGCTCAATTTATTATATTGGCCTGGCCTTTGTATTTTTTCATTTCCACACCCAGATTTCGACGCTTGATATCCACTCGCCCGAAGCCTGTCTTAAAACTTTTAAATCAAACAACCTGGTTGGTCTGGGAATGTTTCTTGCCATCTGGGCCAGCAAAGTAACCTAGAGGAATTTGGTGTGGCTTATAAATCCTTAAGAGATTTTATTGCAGCCCTGGAGGCCTCGGGCGATCTTGTCCGGGTTAAAGAAGAGGTTTCAACCGACCTTGAGTTGACTGAAATTCAAACCCGGGTTCTTGCCGAGCGGGGCCCGGCGATTTTGTTTGAAAATGTTAAAAATGAAAAAGGTAAAAAGGCTAATATGCCCGTTCTTGTTAATCTTTTTGGCAGCGTCGAGCGCATAGCAAGAGCCATTAACACTACCCCGGAGGGCCTTCGCAAAATTGGTGAAAACCTGGCATTTCTAAAAGAACCAAAACCCCCCGAGGGTTTAAGGGAAGCTGGTGCCTTGTTGCCTATGGCCAAGGATATTCTGGCGATGCGTCCGAAAACATCCAAAGCCGCCCCGGTTCATGAAATTGTCTTAAAAGGCAAGGATATTAATCTTGATGATCTGCCCATCCAGACCTGCTGGCCCGGTGAACCCGCCCCCTTAATTACCTGGCCCTTAGTGGTCACCAAGGGATCAACTGATAAAAAAGATGATTATAATCTTGGCATTTACCGGATGCAAAAAATTTCCAAAAACCAAACTCTAATGCGGTGGCTAAAACACCGAGGGGGGGCTCAGCACCACCGGGACTGGGGCGCTAAAAAAAGTAAACCTATGCCTGTTGCGGCAGTTATTGGGGCGGACCCGGCGACCATATTGGCTGCCGTAACCCCGGTTCCTGAAACCTTATCAGAATATCATTTTGCCGGGCTGCTGAGGAAAAAACGGGTCAAGTTGGTCCAGTGTAAAACCATCCCACTTAAGGTCCCGGCCGAAGCTGAAATTGTTATTGAAGGGCATGTCTCGCTGGAAGATTACCGCGATGAAGGGCCTTATGGTGACCATACCGGTTATTATAATTCTGTTGAGCAGTTCCCGGTTTTTACGGTTTCAGCCATTACCATGCGAAAAGACCCAATTTACCTTTCTACCTATACCGGCCGCCCCCCTGATGAGCCGAGTATTTTGGGTGAAGCTTTAAATGAAATTTTTATCCCACTTTTAAAACGCCAGTTTCCTGAAATTGTAGATTTCTGGTTGCCACCGGAAGGCTGCTCATACCGGGTAGCGGTGGTCAGCATTAAGAAGAATTACCCCGGACATACCAAGCGTATCATGATGGCCATATGGTCGTACCTCAGGCAATTTATGTACACCAAGTTTGTTATTGTTGTTGATGACGACATTAATGTTAGGAAATGGGAAGAAGTCATCTGGGCAATTTCGACCCGGATGGACCCGGTTCGTGATGTAACGCTGATTGAAAATACGCCAATTGATTATCTTGATTTTGCCTCTCCCCATTCAGGCCTTGGCGGCAAGATGGGGCTGGATGCAACCAATAAAATTGGGCCGGAAACCACCCGTGAATGGGGCAAAAAAATAAAAATGCCCCAGGAAATTATCGATCTAGTGGATGGTAAATGGGACGAACTTGGCCTACCGGGTTCAGGGAAATCCATCTGGAAAAAAGATTAAAACCTCCCGTTTCATTCACAGAAATATGATTTCCGGTAAATCAGAAACAGCCATACAATGCCTCCAGTTTGCGGTTCTTTTCCCCTCAACAAAAGACCGCAAACTAAATTCCCTAGTACCTTCTAAAGGCCCCCACCTTGAGTGGGGGTCTTTTTTTCCCTTTTTGCTTTCAAGCCCGGGGTTTTTCAATTAAGGGAAACGCATGGGAAAAACGACCAACAAAGATATTCTTGCCAAAATTTTAAGCCAAGCCAAGTCGATGGGGGCCGATGAGGCAGAAGCGGTTTTTTATGAGGCTGATGGGATCTCGGTTACGGTTCGCCTGGGTAAACTTGAAACCGTCGAGCGACCAGCAGAAAAAGCCCTTGGGCTAAGGGTGTATTGCGGCAAACGAACAACCTCGCTCTCAACCTCGGATCTTAGCCCCACTGCTTTAAGCGAGTTGGCAGAAAAAGCCGTAATGATTGCCAAACAATCCCCGGAAAACCCTTTCGCCGAGCTGGCAGGAGAAAATCTTTTTGCAGGGGACTATAACCAGAATCTGGAAATAAATGATGCAACCTCACCTGAAGCCAAAACGTTGAAGGAAATGGCCCTTGGGGCCGAGGGTGCGGGGCGGGCGGTTAAGGGGATTACCAATTCCGAGGGCGGTTCGGCAGGCTGGAAAAAATCAAAGAAAACCCATTTAACCTCTAGGGGTTTCGAGGGTGAGAATGCCTCCTCTTCTTTTTCCTGTTATACGGTTTTACTGGCCGGTGAGGGAACCAGGATGGAGCGCGATTATGAATTTTCCTCAGCGCGTTTTTTCGAGGATTTGGATAATCCGGAAGGCATTGGCAGGAAGGCGGCCAAGCGAACATTAAAAAGGTTAAACCCAAGAAAAATTAAAAGCCAATCGGTTCCAATCATTTTCCATAGGCGGACTTCGAATAGTTTATTGAACCATTTTGCAAGTGCCATTAACGGCAAACCAGTGGCCAAGGGGACAACTTTTCTATCCACCGAAATGGGAAACCAGATTTTTTCAAACAACATAAAGATCATTGATGATCCAACCAGAAAACGCGGCCTTTCATCAAAACCCTTCGATGGCGAGGGGTTGAAAATGGAGCGCCTGAACCTGGTCCAGGACGGAGTCTTAAAAAACTGGCTTTTGGATATCGCCTCGGGCAAAGAAATGAATTTAACCAGCAATGGCCGGGCCTCGCGCTCGCTCGCAGGGGCGACAAACCCCTCCTCGTCAAACCTTTATATGGAAAATGGAAAGCGCTCCCTAAAGGAAATGATGGCGAATGTCGGCGAAGGTTTGCTGGTAACCGAAATGATTGGCATGGGAGTTAACGGGGTAACCGGGGATTACAGCCGAGGGGCAACCGGGTTCTGGTTTGAAAATGGCGAAATCGCCTATCCGGTAAGTGAGATTACCATTGCTGGAAATTTGAAGGATATGTTTGCTACCCTTGAGCCTGCATCGGACCTTAAATTTAAGCAGGGTACCGACGCCCCCTCAATTTTAATCCCATCGATGGTGGTCGCCGGGACATGAGCCAAGTCACAAATCTTTCCAAAGATTTTGAGCTTCTAAAAGAAGCGGTTCTGAAAGCTGGCGAAATTGCTATGGAAAAATTTGGCAGCGGCGAATTTAAATCCTGGCTCAAGGACGGCAATGAACCGGTTACTGAAATTGATCTGAAGGTCAACAAGTCCTTAAAAGAAACGTTAATTGGTGCGCGCCCGGATTATGGCTGGCTGTCTGAGGAAAGCACCGATGATAAGGCCCGGCTAAAAAAAGAGTTCGTTTGGGTGGTTGACCCAATCGATGGCACCAGGGCCTATATTAAAGGCACCCCTGATTTTTCAATCTCGGTAGCTCTTTTAGAAAACAATGTCCCGGTTTTGGGGGTTATTTTTGCCCCGGCTCTGGAAAAATTTTATGAAGCTGCAAAGGGAAGCGGGTGTTTTTTAAATGGGGAAAAAGTTGAAGTTAGTAGAGCTAAAAATTTGGCGGGGATGCGGCTTCAATCTGATCCTGGCTATATCGGAAATACGCCCCGCTGGCACCACCCCTGGCCTGATATAAACGTTTCAAAATTTCAATCTTTTGCCCTTCGCTTAGCTGCTTTTTCTGCCGGAGAGGCCGATGCGGTTTTGGCCGCCAGGCCAAAATCTGAATGGGACATTGCCGCTGGGTCAATTTTGATCGCCGAGGCAGGGGGAATTTTATGCGACCAGAACGGTGAGCCATTTGCTTTCAATCAGGAAATTACAAGGCTTCACCAAATCGTGGCCGTTACTTCCCCCTTAAAGGAAGAATTTTTGAAAATAGTGAATGCAAGGGTTTCTAAAAGTAACCCCTGATCCCGCCCAGGACATTTCCCCCGGCACCTTTAAAATTTCGATTGGTATCGGTGTATTTTATGCTCCATTCCAGACCGGCCAGGTCAATAAAAAGGCCGACACTCCAATCCCATTTATTAAAACCCCCAGAAAAATTCTCATGGCCAACATGAAAGCCAAGCGACATTGGGGGCAGCGAAGGAACCGGAATAGGGAAATCAGCCGCGGTAAAAACATAGACCGAACTGCCCCCTCCAAATTCACGGTTATCCGGGGAAACTGCAAACCCGCCGGTTAAATATAAAAGCCCAAAATCCCGCGCGATTGAGCCCCTAAATTCGACATAACCCGTGGTGTTTCCTGCGCCATGAAAGCTGTTGTAGGAAACCACCAAATTAAAATCATAGGCACCCTTGGTGAACAGGTACCCAGCATAAAGTTCGGTTTCAATTTCATGGCCAAGGCGGTCCTGAAAATTTGAAACGAAGGTTCCGACATACCAACCTTTTTCATGAACAAGATCAAAGGTCAGCTGGAAAGCTGGCTCACCACCACTTCTGGAAACACCACGAAAAATATGGTCTGTTACGAAATTAAAATCACCCTCAACATCAAGGCCCTCAGCCTGCACAGGCTCTCCGGCCTGAAATCCCAAAACCAAAACTACCAACAAGAATTTGATTCTACGTTTCATAAAAACTACTGCCCATCCTTTGAGAATGCTTCCAGAACCAAAGCCGGGTCAAGGCGAACCGAACCCCAATTGATGCGCCAATCCAGATGCGGGCCGGTCGCCCGTCCGGTCATACCAATGGCACCAATTTCACCGCCCTGCTCAACCCGTTGCCCGGTTTTGACCTTAACCTCGGAAAGATGAAGAAAGGTGGAATTCACGCCAAAGCCGTGGTCGATTATGATAATTCCGCCCTCAAGCAGGAAGTTTCTTTCGGCCAAGCGAACAATCCCTCCTGCAGGCGCTAGCACCGGGGTGCCAGTATCCCCGGCAATGTCCAAACCGTAATGGGGCCATCTGGGTTGACCGTTCAAAATCCGTTGCGAACCATAAACGCCCGTTATTCTTCCCTTTGCGGGTTTTAGATACCCCCCAGCCCAGTCCATAAAATCGCTTACCGGTTTTCGGGCTTCCCGGACCATTCCCTGTTCCTTTTGACGACGGATTTTTTCCTCTTCGGGGATGGTCACGGTTTTTTCAGGCAAGCCATCAACCCGATCAATGTCATAGGTTTGGGGCTTTATTGTAAGCGTTAGCTCTTCGGTGGTTCCGGTGGGCGATATTAACATCAAAACGACGTTTTCTTTTTCATCGCGGCCAAACCCGAAAACAAATTTACCCCCAGGGCTTACTAAAACTTCCTTTTCACCAAGAAAAATTTTTCCGCCGGGTTCGGTCTGGCCGATCACCATTCCGCCCTGCTTGAACGACCCTTCAAGTTCCAGGGCACCTGCGGGAAAAGCCCAGGCAACCAAAAAAAAGGAAAATAAACTTTTGGCTAAAAGTTTTTTCATCAAAGATTTAAACCTAATTCGTTAAATTTTTATGCCGCTCCATAGCAGCTTCAGGGGTGGCATAGGCTTCCTGGCGTTCAACCGACCAGTATTTAAGCTGGCTTAAGGGTATCCGGACACCGGTCACGCCACAAATCACATAATCGCCAGCCTTCAGGATTTCAAAATTTCCATCCTCGTAAACCACTTTTGCTTCCCCTTTAAAACCTATCAAAACAATTTCCCTTGATCTTTCCTGAATGCCTTATCTTTTAATGAAGATTGGGCTTTTTTAGGGCGGCGCTTTTGGTTTTTATTTTCACCGCCACCCCCTTTAGCCACAACCGGCACATGCCCGTCCCTAAATTCAATGTCAAGCGCTTTGCCAGCCGCCACCGCGGCAGCGGCGACAACGGTCTTTCCGCCATCATCACGAATTACCGCAAAGCCACGTTTTAAAACACCTTGATAGCTTAAACTTTTGAGTGTTCGGGTTAGACCTTTAAACGTTTGGGCTCTGGTTTCCTGTCCCGATTTGATCGATTGGCTCAAACGTCTGGCAAAGTCGTTAAAAATTCCTTCTTTAAGTTGAACCCCTTGGCGGATTGCCGAAAGGTTTAGGCCACCCGCTGTTCGCTCAAGCCGTAAACTTTCTCCCTGGACGAAGGCCCTCAACCCCCGTGGCAAACGAAGCGAAATATCGTCCAGTTTTTGAAGCGCCAAACCCAAAATATCCCTTGGGCTTGGAATGCCCCGCGCCAACCCGGACAGTTTATCGGTTAGACTTGCAAAATACCTATCGCGCGCTTTTTCCTGGCGCTGGCCAATATCGCCAAGGCGAAGTTCAAGGTCGCGTTTAACAGGAACCGCAATCTCAGCTGCCGCAGTAGGTGTGGGCGCCCGCTTGTCAGAGGCAAAATCAATCAGGGTCGTATCGGTTTCATGACCAACCGCGGAAATAAGAGGAATTTTACTTTCCGCTGCCGCACGAACAACAATCTCTTCGTTAAAGGCCCAAAGGTCTTCCAGCGAACCGCCCCCCCGGGCGACAATTTTAACGTCTGGTTTGGGAACCGGTCCACCTGGTCGGATAGCATTAAACCCCTTAATGGCTTTCGCGACCTGGCCCGCCGCGGCTTCACCCTGAACCTGAACCGGCCAAACCAAAACATGCCGTGGAAAACGATCAGACAGGCGATGGAGGATATCACGGATTACAGCACCGGTTGGCGAAGTTATAACGCCGATAACCTTAGGGATAAAAGGAAGCGCCTGTTTCCGCTCCTCAGCAAAAAGCCCTTCGGCGCCCAGCTTTCTTTTGCGCTCTTCCAGAAGCGCCATTAGTGCCCCTTCCCCCGCTGGCTCCATTTTGGAAACCACCAACTGGTAGTTTGAGCGCGCCGGATAGGTACTTAATTTGCCCTCAGCAACAACCTCCAGGCCGTCCTCGGGTTTAAAGGGAAGTTTGTCACCAACCCCCCTCCAGCAAATGCTTGCCAGGACCGATTTTTCGTCTTTCAAATTAAAATAAAGATGTCCCGAGGGGGCGCGCTTAAACCCAGAAATCTCACCCCTTACTCTGACATAGGAAAACGCATCCTCAACCGTCCGCTTTAAGACATTGGATAATTCCGTTACGGAAAATTCGTGCAGGTTTTGTTGGTTTTCGGTCAAATAAAGGGCTCCTTTTCCATAGTGTGCCAAAAGTAGATAAGAAATATAAGCGCTTTTTTGTTTTA
>JAZFRG010000179.1:0-3067 GCA_036445535.1 Sphingomonadales bacterium | reverse complement strand
GGGATCCAACCATTGATGTGGTGGGGACGATTAATAATCCGGTCAATTTGCGGATGAACGGTACGGTCGCCTGGACCTACAAAGCCTTAAGCACCAACGTTACGGTTAATTATGTCGACAATTATGTGGATAATAGAACCGGGACGCCTGTGCCGGTGCCGGTTGGCTCCTGGACCACGGTCAACCTTTATGTCGCCTACGATCTGGGCAGGACCGGCCATTCCGGTTTGCTCAAAAATACCGTTCTTTCCTTAAGCGTTAGGAACCTGTTTAACCAGGATCCGCCTTTTTTAGATCCGCTGAGAACCAACACCAATATATTTTATGATCCCAGTGCCGCCAGCCCGGTGGGTCGGACACTAGCCTTCCAGATTACCAAACAGTGGTAATTGGATTTTCCTCTAAAAGCCCTCTCCCCGCTACGCTGGGGGGAGGGTGCTGAGGAAAAACACAAACCGTCATGCCCGCTTTATGCGGGCATCCGGATACCCGCACGGAGGCGGGCATGACATAATTAGAAAAAAGACAGCAAGGAAATAAACATGACCTTTAAAAACACAATTCGGATAATTTTAACAATTTTGACCCTGGCTTTAATGTCAGAGGCATTTGCCCAGTCTGACACCAAACGCGGCATCACCATCGATGACCTTGCTGCCATTACCGATATTAAGAAAGTGGCGCTGTCGCCGGACGGCAACTATGTCGCCTTTCAGACCATGCAGGCCCATAAATACACCAATGACTTTACGGTGGAATGGGTTATTGCCGCCACAACACCCGGGGCAAAACCGGTAAAAGTGGCTGATGGCACCGAAGCGGTGCTTGCCGATAATGGCCAATTTTGGGGCGAGGAGATCATCTGGTCGCCGGACAGCCAGTGGATTTATTTTATCAAGAAACAGGATGATGCGTTGCAAATCTGGCGCAGTTCCTATCATTTGCCAGAGCAGCAACAATTAACCCGCAATGCCGGCGATATCCAAAGCCTTAAAATATCGGAAGATGGCTCAAAGATACTCTTCACCATTGGCCGCACCCGGGCCGAGTTTAAAAACCTCACCAAAGAAGCCGCCGAACAAGGCTATCTACAGGAGCCCAGTCTTTATTCTGTTGAGGGCCCGCAAATCCCTGCCTGCACCGATGGCCGGGAACGTTTGGTGGAGTATTGGCGCAATCCTGGAGATTACGCCTGTCAGTTAACCGTCTGGGCCTTTGATCTTGAGGCAGGGATTGAGCGCCCCGCCACCGACGATGAGATCGCAGATTTTTACAGCCAGGAAGACAGTTGGAATGCTTCTGTCAGCCAGGGTCAGCGGCTGGATGAGGTCAAAAAGATGATCGCAGCTTCCCCGGATGGAACCGGGGAAGCCTGGATCGAGAATGAAAACCCGGAGATTTATAAGGGCTACCTTCCGCAAATGATTGTCTCTGCCGCCAGGGATGGCAAAAACATCCGCTGCCCTGCCAAGGCCTGCAGGGGACAATATATTAAAGACCTGTGGTGGCACCCAAATGGAAGTGAGATTGTTTTTAAAATCCAGGATGGAAAACATGAAACGCTTAATTCTTTTTACGGCTGGACCCCCGGCGAGAGCAATGTGCGCACGATCCTGAGCAATGACGACAGGTTCTATGATTGTGATTTAAAGGGTGTGAAGCTGTTTTGTGCCCAGGAAACCTGGACCAACCCCCGGAAAGTTGTTTCGATTGATTTAAACGATGGAAAAATATCCACGATTGCTGATGTTAATCCGGAATTCCAGAACCTGGAATTTACCAATATTGAAAAGATATTCGCTGATGATGGTTATGGCAACCTTGCCCACGCTCATCTGGTTTACCCAAAGGGGTATAAAAAGGGCCAAAAATATCCCTTGATCATCACCCAATATCGCTCTTATGGCTTCCTGCGCGGTGCCACCGGGGATGAACAACCGATCCATGTTTATGCCCAGAACGGGTTTGCCGTGCTGAACTTTGGTATGCCTGAGCTGCCCTCTGACAAAAAGCCCTACAACATGGAGACCCAGGCAGAAATGTGGCGTTATGCCATGATCAAGGGCGGCCTGGCAAACGCCATCGAAAACCTTGTAGATGGCCTGGTCAAGCGCGGTATTATTGACCCGAAGCGGGTTGGTATCTCCGGGCTGAGTACCGGGGCTTCAAACACGGATACCGCGCTGCTGCGCAAAAATTATACTGCCGCTTCAACCGCCTACAGTAATATAACATCATTGTGGTATGGATCTCCAATTTCAGCAGGAGGTAAAACCATGGATGCTATGCACGGCGGCGATCGCCTTAGTGCCAAGGGCAGTGAGAGCCGGCGCAAACACAGCATAGATACCAATGCCAAGAGGATTGACACGCCCTACCTGATCCAGGTTGCTGACCGGGAGATCGAAAGCACCCGGAGCAACTTTAACGCCCTGCAGGCCGCGGGCAAGCCGGTGGAAATGTACATTTACCCTGATGAACGTCACGTAAAATGGCAGCCGGCGCATAAGTATATCGTTTATTCCCGCAATGTAGACTGGTTCAACTTCTGGCTGCAGGGGATCGAAGATCCCGACCCCGCCAAGGCCGAGCAATACCTCCGCTGGCGCGAACTGCGTGAGATGCACGAGGCTAATCTGTTGAAGCTGGAAGAACGGGAAAAATAAATAAATTCAGGATTAAAACAGGACCTATATCGAAAATCGATATAGGTCCTGTTTTGACTTCGATTAAATCATTTTTTAATTTCCTGGGGATTTTGCCAACAGCGCAGAGCTTTCCTTGTAGAGCGCCTCGGCGTGGGGCGAGAACCAGGCGCTGATGCTCTTAAAGCTTTCCTTAAAGCCTTCCTTGTCGCCCGCTTCAAGCTGAAGCAGGGCTTGTTGGTACTGGTCCAGGTAGCGGCGAAGCAATTTGGAATTCCCGGGCGCGCTGAAAATAATTTCGCAGTAAAGATCCGGGCTTTGGACGAAGAGGCGCCCGATCATGGCCAGCTCGTGCCGGTAAATTGGAGAGCTGAATTCCAGAACCTTTTTCAGATTAACGTCTTCCGACATCAGGTGCGCTC
>JAZFRG010000178.1:0-4769 GCA_036445535.1 Sphingomonadales bacterium | reverse complement strand
AGAGGCGGTAATCTGGTTAGCCTCAGTCGCGACCGCTACCGGCGGGGGAACACCAATGAAAATAAGCAGAGGAGTCATCAAAAATCCGCCGCCAATGCCGAACATCCCTGACAGAAAGCCAACCCCGCCGCCCATCGCCAATAGCAGCAAAATGTTCAAAGACATCTCAGCGATAGGAAAATAAAGCGACATTATTTTTTAGCTTTCGGGTTTTCCAGGTGATTTCTCATCTCTTTTGCATGAAAGCATTGGAAAAATCCAGAAAAGTTCCTCATATTAAGGATTGGAGGAGTCTTTTTTATGCCAACCTACAAAGCCCCGGTCCCCGACATGTTATATGTCATGAACGATGTTTTAAAACTTGAGCGCTTTTCAAACCTGAAAAGTTTTGCCGAAAGCACCCCCGATATCATTGCCGCCATTCTGGCAGAAGGGGCCAAGATTAATGAAGAGGTTTTGCAGCCTCTAAACCGGCCCGGGGATGAGGAAGGCTGTACCCGCCACGATGATGGTACCGTCACCACCCCGAAGGGATTTAAAGAGGCCTATGACCTGTTTTCCCAAGGCGGCTGGAACGGTTTGACCGCGCCCACCGAATTTGGCGGCCAGGGGTTGCCCCATGTTTTAAGTTTGGCTTTTGAGGAAATGTGCACCTCGGCCAATTTGTCGTTTTCGCTGTATCCATTCCTGACCACCGGGGTGATTGCGGCGATTGCCAAAATTGGCACCGATGACCAAAAGAAAACCTATCTACCCCATATGATCAGCGGCAAATGGACCGGGACAATGAATTTGACCGAGCCCCAGGCCGGGACCGACCTCAAACTTATCAGGACCAAGGCTGAGAAGGGTGATGATGGCAGTTATTCGATTACCGGCACCAAGATTTTTATTTCCGCTGGTGAGCATGACCTTTCTGAAAATATCATTCATCTGGTGCTGGCAAAAATTCCGGGGGGCCCCGAAGGGGTCAAGGGCATCAGTATGTTCATTGTCCCTAAAATTCTGGACGGCAAAGCCAATGGGGTCAGCTGTGGCTCCATCGAAGAGAAGATGGGACTTCATGCCAATTCAACCTGTTTGTTAAATTATGACGGCGCAAAGGGATACCTGATTGGCAAGGAACACGAGGGCTTAAAAGGCATGTTCATTATGATGAATGCGGCCAGAATTGGCGTAGGTATTCAGGGCCTTGGGGTCTCTGAAGTAGCCTATCAAAATGCCGCCCTATACGCCAAGGAACGACTTCAAAGCCGCAGTTTAACTGGAACAAAATATCCGGATAAAGAGGCTGATCCGATCATTGTTCATGCCGATGTCAGGCGTATGCTTTTGGAATCTAGGGCCTTTAATGAAGGCGCCCGGGCGCTTAGCTACTGGGCCGGCCTGCAATTCGATTTGGCCGAACTTTCTGAGGTCGAAGAGGACCGGAAATCTGCAGAAAATATATTAAACCTGATGACACCCATTATAAAAGGGGTGATCACCGATCTGGCCTATGCCAACGCCACCAATTGCCAGCAGGTTTTTGGCGGCCATGGTTATATTGCTGAATGGGGCATGGAACAGTTTGTCAGAGATGCCCGGATCGCGATGATTTATGAGGGCACCAACGGCATCCAGGCGCTGGACCTGGTGGGCCGGAAACTGCCCCGGGAAAATGGCGCGGCTATCCGCGCTTATTTCCAGATGATCGAGGGGTATTGCAAGGATTTTGAGGGTGAATTTCAAGGCTACACCGACCCCCTGAAAAAGGCCCTGGGGGATTTGCAGCAAGCGACCATGTGGCTCATGCAAAATGGCTTGAAAAACCCCGATGATGCGGGCGCTGCTGCGGTGCCCTACATGCACTTGATGGGTCTGGTGGCGATGGGCCACATGTGGGCGTGGATGGCGGTAACCTCAGAAAAAGCCCTTAAAGCTGGTGAGGGTGACAAGGTTTTCCACGAGAAAAAAATTAAAACCGCCAAGTATTTCTTTAGCCATATGTTGCCCCGCACCCGGGGGCACTATAAAACCCTTGAGGCTGGATCAGAAAATCTGATGGCGCTTAGCGATGAGGACTTTTAGGAAAAATCATGACAGAGGCTTTTATATATGACGCCATCAGGACGCCGCGTGGGCGGGGTAAAAAAGATGGCAGCTTGCACGAAATTACGCCGATTCAACTGGCCACCCAAAGTTTAGAGGCGATCCGCGACAGGAATTCCCTGGATACCAAACTGGTTGAGGATGTGGTTTTAGGGTGCGTTGCCCCGGTCGGTGAACTGGGTGCCAATGTCGCCCGGACGGCGGCCTTGAACGCCGGGTTTGATGAAGGTGCGCCGGGCTTTCAGATCAACCGTTTTTGCGCCTCAGGCCTGGAAGCGGTCAACATTTCAGCGGCAAAAGTAATCTCCGGTGAAGCCGATCTGGTGATCGGTGGCGGGGTCGAGAGCATGAGCCGGATCCCGATGGGGGCTGACGGCGGCGCCCTGGCGACCGATCCGGCGGTGGCCTTTAAAACCTATTTTGTGCCGCAAGGCATATCCGCCGATTTAATCGCCACCAAGTACGGCTATTCCCGGGCGGACGTTGATGCCTATGCAGTGGAAAGCCAAAAGCGCGCGGACCAATCCTGGAAAGAAAATCGTTTTAAAAATTCCATTATTCCGGTCAAGGATGTCATGGGGGGGAGCGTTCTTGATCATGATGAACACATGCGCCCCGAAACCAACATGCAATCCCTGGCCGCTTTGAAACCTTCTTTTGCCGACCTCGGTGAAACCTACGGCTTTGATTCGGTAGCGCTGCAAAGATACCCCGAATTTGAGACCATCAATCACGTCCATCATGCTGGCAATGCTTCGGGTATTGTCGATGGCGCTGCAGCTGTTTTGGTGGGCAATAAAGACGCCGGGACGGCCACCGGGTTAAAACCCAGAGCGCGGCTCAAGGCCTTTGCATCGGTTGGTTCTGAGCCGACGATCATGCTAACAGGGCCCAGTTTTGCCGCCGAAAAAGCCCTCGGGAAAGCAGGGATGAAACCATCCGACATTGACCTTTGGGAAATAAATGAAGCTTTTTCTGCGGTGGTCCTGAGATTTATGGAGGCGCTTTCGGTTGATCATTCAGTTTTGAACGTATGCGGCGGGGCGATTGCCATGGGGCACCCCTTGGGGGCAACCGGCTCGATGATTTTAGGCACCGTTCTGGATGAGCTGGAGCGAACCGGAAAATCAACTGCCGTGATCGCCCTTTGTATTGGTGCCGGAATGGGCACGGCCACCATCATTGAGCGGGTATAGGGGGGGGGATTATGACCAAAACCATCAAATACTCTCTCGATAACGATGGCATCGCGACGCTTTTAATTGACGTTCCCGATCATTCCCTGAACGTTATGACCGAAGCCTTCCTGGTTGAGCTTGATGGTTTGGTGGATCGGGTTGCAACCGACGATAATGTTAAAGGTGCCATAATTGCATCGGGCAAGGACAGCGGTTTTGTCGCCGGTGCCGATATCCCGATGATCCACAATTTGGTGGAACTGGCGCGCACCGGAAAAACCGAAGAAACCTTCGAAGAACAATTTAAGCTCAACCAGCTTTTTCGGAAAATTGAAACCTGTGGTAAACCCTTTGTCGCCGCCGTAAATGGCCTGGCGCTGGGCGGCGGCTTTGAACTGGCGCTGTGTTGTCATTACCGGATTGTTGCCGATGACCCAAAGGTAAAAATTGGCTTTCCAGAAGTGATGCTGGGGATTTTGCCTGGCGCTGGCGGCACCCAAAGATTACCCAGGTTGGCGGGCATCATGGGGGCGCTGTTGCCCTTAACGACGGGCAAAAACTTTTCCGCCAAAGAAGTTGTCGGGGCCGGGATTTTCCAGGAAATTGTCCCCAAGGATCAACTTCTGACTGCCGCTAAAAAATGGCTTTTGGGAAGCCCGGACCCGGTTGCACCCTGGGACAAAAAAGGTTTTAAATTCCCCGGTGGCTCAGGCGCTATGCACCCCCGGGCGGTGCAAACCTTTATGGGTGCCAATGCCATGGCTCAGCAAAAAACCATGCACAATTACCCGGCGGTAGAAGCAATTTTATCGTGTGTTTATGAAGGCGGGATTGTGCCCTTCGACACCGCCATCAGGATTGAAAGCAAATATTTTACCAAGCTTTTGATGGGGCCAGAGGCCGGCAGTATGATCCGCACCTTGTTCCTTAACAAACAAGCCGCCGAAAAAGGCATGGCCCGACCTTCAGGCGTTGCGGAAATGAAAACTGGGAAACTCGGCATTCTGGGCGCTGGAATGATGGGCGCTGGGGTGGCTTATGTTTCGGCCCGCGCGGGTATGGAGGTGGTGCTTTTGGACCGCGATATCCCGTCGGCGGAAAAGGGCAAAGACTATTCCGCAAAAATTATCGAAAAAGGCATCCGTTACAAGAAAACCACCGAAGCAAAAGGCAAGGTGCTTTTGGACCTGATCAAAACCACCGACAAGTATGAAGATTTGGCCGACTGTGATCTCATCATCGAGGCGGTGTTTGAAGACCCCAAAATCAAGGCCGATGTCATTAAAAAAACCGAGGCAGTAATATCGAAAGATACGATTTTTGCCTCCAACACCTCGACCCTGCCAATCACCGGTTTGGCTAAAAACTCTCGCGATCAAGGGCAGTTTATTGGTATCCATTTTTTCTCCCCGGTTGAAAAAATGATGCTGGTGGAAATAATTTTAGGCAAAGAGACCGGCGGCAAGGCGATTGCCAAGGCGCTGGATTATGCCAGGCAGA
>JAZFRG010000177.1:0-3163 GCA_036445535.1 Sphingomonadales bacterium | reverse complement strand
CGTCCATTTTCTCGCCCAAGCCCATCAGCTTGATCGGCTTGCCGGTTACCGCGCGCATGGATAAGGCAGCACCGCCACGGGAATCGCCATCCAACTTGGTCAACACCACGCCGGTAATGCCAATTTTGGCATCAAATTCCTTGGCAACATTCACCGCGTCCTGACCGGTCAAGGCATCCACTACCAACAGGGTTTCAATGGGGTTGGTGGCCTTTCTGACCGCTGCCGCCTCAGTCATCAAGGTATGGTCAATGTGAAGACGGCCTGCGGTATCAAGAATAACAACATCAATGCTTTGCAGTTTGGCAGCCGACATGGCGCGTTTGGCAATATCAACAGGCATTTGACCCTTAACAATGGGCAGGAAATTTACATTGACCTGTTCGGCCAGAATTTGCAGCTGTTCCATTGCTGCCGGCCGGTTGGTATCTAAAGAGGCGAGAAGAACCGATTTGCCCTGCTTTTCTTTCAGGCGTTTGGCAATCTTGGCAGAAGTGGTCGTTTTACCAGAGCCCTGCAAACCGATCATTAAAATCGGCACCGGGGCGGGAGCCTTCAGGTTTAGGGGCTCAGCTTCACCGCCCAGCATTTCCTCAATGCCGTCGTGGACAATTTTAACGACCTGCTGGCCCGGCGTAATGCTTTTCAGGACTTCGTGACCAACGGCCCTGTCCTTAATCGAGGTGATGAAATCCTTAACCACCGATAGCGCGACATCGGCCTCTAAAAGAGCAACCCGAACTTCCCTCAGCGCGGCATTGACATCGTCCTCTTTAAGGGCCCCACGTCGGGTCAACCCTTCAAAAATGCCGCTTAGCCGATCGGTTAAATTCTCAAACATTCTTTTTTCTTTACCTCAAAAGCAAACACGTGTGGCACCAGTGGACGAAGCCTCGTTGACTGGTGGGCACCCGCAGGCGCTGCTATGGTTTTCCCTAATTCTTGGGATGTGGGGTCTCTTTATGCAAAAAGGGGCGGCCTGTCAATGATTTAGGCCACCCCCTTTGAAATTATTTTGTGCGCGTTAAGCGGCTTGTTTGTCGGCAATGTAGTCCATTACCAGCTCGCGCATCAGGGTCAAAGGAACCGACCCGCTTTTCAAAAGCACATCATGGAATTCGCGGAGATCAAATTTATCCCCTAAAGCGGCCTTGGCTTCTTCGCGAAGGCGCAGGATTTCCATCATGCCCACCTTGTAGGCCGTAGCTTGGCCGGGCAGAACAATGTAGCGCTCAATTTCAGACACCACATCGGTTTCTGCCATGCCGGTATTTGCAAGCATGTAGTCAATGGCCGCTTCCCGGGTCCAGCGCTGGGCATGAATGCCGGTATCAACGACGAGACGGACCGCCCTGAACAACTCAGCCTGCAAGCGGCCAATATTGTCATAGGGATCGTCTTGGAAGCCAAGTTCCCAGGCTACGCGTTCGGAATATAACGCCCAACCTTCGGCAAATGCAGTAAAGCCCGCCTGAGTCCGAAGCATGGGCACATCTTCCAGCTCATTTTGGATGGCAAGTTGGAAATGGTGACCCGGGACCCCTTCGTGATAAGCCAGGGTGCGCATGCCATATTTCGGCGTCGCTTTGATATCATAAAGGTTGGCATAAAACGTGCCTGGCCGGCTGCCGTCCATGGAGGGGCTGTTATAATAAGCCCCAGGCGCGGTTTTTTCAGAAAATTCCGGCACCCTTTTGACAACCACTTCGGCCTTGGGACGAATATTGAAAGCCGCATCAAGACCGGCTTCAATTTCTTCAATAATTTTAGCGTAATCTACCAGAATTTGCTCACGGCCTTCATCGGTATCGGGATAATAGAAGCGTTCTTCTTCGGCCAAACCATTGATCAGGGTTGTGAAATCCTGGGTCGTGTCATAGCCCTCGGCTTCAAAAATCGCCAACATTTCAGCCTGGATGCGATCCACCTCAGAAAGCCCGATGGCATGAATTTCATCGGCCGTCATGTCGGTGGTGGTGTTATTACGAAGCTGAAAATTATAATAGGCTTCGCCGTCTGGGAATTTCCAGACACCGGCATCGTTGTTGGATTTTTCCCGAAGCCCTGTGAAATAATCAATGTAGCTTTGATAAGCGGGATAAACACTGGCATTAATTTCAGCAACCGCCTGGTTAAGAAAATCAGCGCGTTTTTCATCGCTGAATTCTTCACTGTCTTCCATTTTGGTCTTGAAGGAAACGTAAAGAACATTTTCCTCGGGTGCCTTGTCGACAAAATCTTGCATAATTTCAATAGATTTATCGATCACAAAGGTTGGCGGAATTATGCCCATTTCTTCCCTTACCAAAAGACCTTCCATGTTTTGCTCAAATTTGGTGTCAATTTTAGAAAGCCGGGCAATATAGTACTCTGCATCTTCTTCATCCCTGACCTGGTGGAAGGTATCCATGAAGCGGGGAACATTATTTTGCAGCCCAAAAAGCTGGTTTACCGGATAATTATAAAATCTGTATTTCTTTGATTTTACCGGATCGCCAAGCAGCTCCATAACAATTTTTTTGGTAATCAGTTCGCTCTCATTCAGCTCATCATCAGGATAAAGGTTCATTCTGGCAAAAATATCATCCAGGTCTTCAAAACCTTTGTCCTCGGCAGCCAGGGAATTATCATCCCAATTCGCGTTATGGCCGTCGATATCCAAAAGCGGGATCTGTTCCAGCATGCCCATGGCTGTCAGTGATTCTGGACTTTCCAGAATAACATTCAAAAAAGCCAGGTTATAAAAATTGTTAACGAAAAATGGCTTATCAGCATACCACTCATGCGCGCCAAAGGCACTGGCACCAATAATCAAAGCGCCGACGCTAATGCCTGTCCATTTAAAGAATTTCTTTACTTTCCCCGCCATCTTAATCTCCTCTGTCGTGTAATATGTTATATATCATATTGATACTATTTTTTGTTTATATAAGAAAAACCGGAAAAGAGTCAATGCCAAACCGGGTTGAACCTTTTTTGGCAACCGGTTACGGTCGGCGTCTTAAGGGGGAAAATGGCTAGCGAGCGCAAAACATATCAGAAAATCGGATTTTTCCTTGGGCCCCTTCTGGCGGCCCTTATCCTTTTTTTACCGCCCGCTGAGGGGATAAACCCTGCCGCCTGGCAAGTTGTCGCGATGGTTGTCTGGATGGCAACCTGGTGG
>JAZFRG010000176.1:0-3773 GCA_036445535.1 Sphingomonadales bacterium | reverse complement strand
GGGTTTTCCGCATTTACGCCAAGGACAGTGGCGGGGAGGCCCAGTTTTTGGGGGAAAATTTTGTCCCCAACACCCCCGAAGACCAGCGCGTGATCCTGCAGACCGGCAAGGCCTTTGATGTTACGGTTATGGAAAAACAAACCTCTTATGCCCGGCGCGACATCTCACCAAAAGCGGGTACCCGCCAATATGAATATACCATTGGAAAGGAGGCCACCTTCAAGAATGCCAAAGACGAAGCCGTCACCGTGCGTTTTTTTGAACACCTTTCCGGCAACTGGGAAATCACCCAGGAAAGCGGCGCTCACACCGTCGAGGATGCCAGCACCATCTACTGGGAAGTTGACATCCCAGCCAAGGGCGAAGCGACCCTGACCTATACCAAACGCACCTGGTAGGGCTGGCTTTTAGGGCTGCCTTCCCTTAGAAAAGGGCATGGATAAGGCCCTCGTTACCACCGCGTTTGTTCTGGTCCCCGGAATTCTTCTGGCGCTGGGTTTCAAACTGGCTGGGAAAAAGGTCAACTGGCCCGCGCTTGCCTGGGCGGGCTTTGCTATTCTGGTTTATTTCCTTTTGCTACGAGGTGGCTCGCTTATCCCCAAACCAGCCTTCATGGAGGGCCTAACGCCAAACTGGGCTGGTAAAACGCTGTCACTGGCGGGCACCCTGTTGATGTTATATTTTCTCCGTAGGGTCAGTTTTAAAGAGGCTGGCTTTACCTGGAAACAAAACAAGGGATCTTTGAGGCCGGTAATCATTACTGGGGCCATGACCTTGTTTTTTGCCGTGGCATCCGCCATCGCTTTCGCTCCCAGCCCCAATGCCACGTTTGAAAACCTCTTGTTTCAGGCGACCATGCCGGGCCTCGATGAGGAGTTCTTTTTCCGCGGGCTTTTTCTGCTTTTATTGACCCAGGCTTTTGGCAAGGGTTTGAAAATCTTTGGCGCGGAAACCGGGTGGGGGTTTTGGCTTGTTGTTGTTATTTTTGGGCTTGGCCACGGGTTCAGCTTTGAAGGCGGTGAAATTGCAGTCAATTATGCGGCGATTGTTTTCACCGGTTTAATCGGGTTCGTCCTGACCTGGATGCGCGAGCGCACCGGCAGTCTTTTAGTCCCCGTCCTGTTTCATAATATCTTTAATTTCGCAAATTCTTTTGTTTAACTTTTGGGCCTAAAAAAAATCCAATTTGGTTTAAAAGGAGAGGCGCGTTTGAAGGTCTTTTTAATCGCGTTTTCCTGTAGTTTAGAAAGGCCGCATAAGTTATTGGTTTTATTATATAAAAGGCCTTTTCAAAAACCATAAAAAAATCCTTTAAATTTCCCCTGTTTGCTTGCTAAAAACCACTAAACTTGGTAGAATGAATTAAATAGAAATACCACATTTTGTGGGTGCTGCTGAATTTCGCTCGAAGGCGAGCCAAAAGGGATAAATTAGACCTTGAAAGACGACGTAAAAGACCCCCCCAAGCCAGAGGATATCAAGCCGATAACCATCGAAGAGGAGATGAAAACCTCTTATCTGGATTACGCCATGAGCGTGATTGTCTCAAGAGCCTTGCCCGACGTTCGCGACGGCCTGAAACCGGTCCACCGGCGGATCCTGTATTCGATGTATGAGCAGGGCTATGAATTTAATAAACCCTACCGCAAATCTGCGCGCATTGTTGGCGATGTTATGGGTAAATATCATCCCCACGGCGATGCCTCGATTTATGACGCCCTGGTCAGGATGGCCCAGGACTTTTCGCTAAGATTGCCGCTCGTCGATGGCCAGGGCAACTTCGGCTCGATGGACGGCGATCCGCCGGCGGCGATGCGCTACACCGAAGCGCGGATGGCCAAAGCGGCTTCTGCGCTTTTGGATGATATCGACAAGGACACCGTCGATTTCCAGGCCAACTACGACGAGAGTGAAAGCGAACCCAAAGTTCTGCCCGCCCGTTACCCCACCCTGCTGGCCAATGGCGCCAGCGGTATTGCGGTCGGCATGGCGACCAACATCCCGCCCCATAACTTGGGCGAGGTCATTGATGCCACGCTGGCGCTCATCGAAAATCCTGAGCTGACCAATATGGACATGCTGGAATGGATGAAGGGCCCGGATTTCCCGACAGGCGCGACAATTCTGGGCACCGGCGGCATCCGCTCGGCCTTTGAGACCGGTAAGGGCTCAATCGCAATCCGCTCCAAAACCCACATCGAAGAGGTCAGGAAAGACCGCCAGGCGATCATTGTCAGCGAAATTCCCTACCAGGTGAACAAGTCTGGGCTTATCGAAAAGATTGCCGAATGCGTTAGAGATAAGCGCATCGAGGGCATCTCAGACTTACGCGACGAATCCGACCGCGATGGGGTGCGGGTGGTTATTGAATTAAAACGCGATGCGGTGGATGAGGTGGTCCTGAACCAGCTGTACCGCTTCACCGGCCTCCAGACCAGCTTTGGCATCAACATGCTGGCCTTGACCGGCGGCAAGCCGATGCAGATGGACCTGACCACGATTTTGCAGCATTTCATTGATTTCCGTGAAGAGGTCATTGTCCGGCGCACCAAGTATCTTTTGGCCAAAGCTAGAGACCGCGCCCACATTCTGGTGGGTCTGGTGATTGCGGTCGCCAACATCGATGAAATGGTGGCCTTGATCCGCGGTGCCAAAAGCCCCGCCGAGGCCCGTGAAAAATTAAAGGCCAAGGCCTGGAGTGCCAAGGATGTCGTCCCGTACCTTGAGCTCATCGATGAAGCCGATGCCATCTTAAAGGGCAACAAATACAAGCTCTCCGATGACCAGGTTAAGGCCATTTTAGAGCTACGCCTGCACCGCCTGACAGCACTTGGCCGCGATGAAATAGGCGGTGAGCTGGAAGAACTGGCCGAAAAAATTCGTGAATTCCTGCATATCCTGACCACCCGGACCCGGCTTTATGAAATTTTGGTTGAGGAATTAAAACAGGCCCGCGAAAACTTTGCGACCCCGCGGAAAACAGAGATTATTGAAGGCGACTTTAGCAATTTCGACGATGAGGACCTGATCAAAAAAGAAGACATGGTCGTCACCGTCACCCACACCGGCTACATCAAGCGGGTGCCCTTATCCACCTACCGGGCGCAACGGCGCGGCGGCAAGGGCCGGGCCGGGATGACCACCAAGGAAGAGGATTTCCTGACCACGGTCTTTGTTGCCAACACCCACACCCCGGTGCTGTTTTTCTCCTCAGCCGGGATTGTTTATAAAATAAAAGTCTGGAAGCTGCCGCTAACCACCCCGCAGGCCAAGGGCAGGGCAATCATCAATCTTCTTCCCCTGTCTGACGGCGATACCATTGAAACCATCCTGCCGCTGCCTGAGGACGAGGAAACCTGGGCCGACCTGAACGTTATGTTCGCGACCCGCAAGGGCGTGGTGCGGCGTAATCTTTTGTCCGACTTCTCAAACGTGATGTCGAACGGCAAGATCGCCATCCGGATGCCCGAGGACGACCGCCTGGTTTCGGTTCAGGTCTGTACCGAGAATGACGATGTGCTGTTGGCCGCCCGCCAGGGCAAATCGATCCGCTTCTCGACAACGGCAGTGCGCCTGTTTAAGGGCCGCACCGCCTATGGGGTTCGTGGGATGCGCCTCAAGGGCGATGACCGGATTATCTCGATGACCATCTTAGGCGGCCAGAAAACGCCCTTAGAAGAACGTATGGCTTATCTGAAAGCCGCGCCGTGGAAGTCTGAGCCCGCCAAACCAACGCTGGCGAGCGAGCGCATGGAAGACCTTCATGGCAAGGA
>JAZFRG010000175.1:0-5527 GCA_036445535.1 Sphingomonadales bacterium | reverse complement strand
TGAACATTTTTATGGCGTCCCAATATTTCCTGCAAAAGGGTGGTGCCTGAACGCGGAAAGCCAATAAGGAAAACCAGCTGCCCCGGGGCAAAATCAGGATCAAGGGGCGGCGGTACAGGAATTTTCCCGGTCCAATCCAGGTCCCGCATCTGGGCTATACCTTTATGCTGGGCCTTGATATCAACGGTTTCAAAATTATCATTTTTTTTAATGAGTTCTTTAGCCACTGCAAAATTTTCATAAGCTTCATCGGTCTTGCCCGCTTTATCAAGGAGGTGCCCGGTTTGGTTTAGGGCATCAATTCTGATCGCGCCATCCTCAGCACCTTTTAGAACTTTTTGGTAGCGAGCAAGCGCCTCCCGGGCCAGGCCCTGGCGACCCTCAGCATGCGCCATCACCAGGTTTAAAGAAGGTTCATCAGGGGACAATTGCAAGCTGGCCCGGGCAAAGGTTTCGGCTTTGGTCAAATCGTTGGATTTTTCATAAAGCTCAGCCAAATTGCGATAGCCTTCAAGCGTTGGGCGGAGCCGAATAGAGGTTTTGTAATGTTTTTCGGCATCCTCCGCAAAACCCATAATGAAATAGGCCAGGCCCATTTCCAGATAAGCATTGGCATCTCTCAAAGCTACTTTTTCGGCTCTTTTAAGGGTTTCCCGCGCGGCCTGGTTTAAAAAACGTTTGTAAAATAAGTCAGCGCGGTTAAGGAGTTCCTCAAAAAGTTCCGGATGGTCACTTTTGGCGCGCTCAAAGTAATCCGCGCCGCCAGCCTCATCGCCGGCCGCCTCCAGCGCCAACCCGAGGTCGATTAAAACCTCGCCGTCCCGGGTTCCCAAATTAAGGCCGCTTTGAAAGGATTTGGCCGCATCTGTGGGTTTTCCAAGCGCCATCAGGGCTTGGCCCAACAGAATATGACCGCCTCTATTTTCCGGCTCGGTCTTCAGGGCATTCCGGCAAATGCCTTCCGCTTCTCCCGGCTTGCCCATAACCATCAGGCAGGCGGCAATATTGAGCTCGTTTTCAGGGGTCTCAACCCCGAGTTCCCTGGCTTTGGTGGCGAACAGCATGGCTTCGGCAAATAGCGCTTCGCCTATCCTATGACTGCCCAGCCTGAGGCACGCCCGGGCTAGGCCGGGTCCGCCTTTCTGGTAGCTCAAAAAGTCTTTCTGGGGGGAAGGTTTCGCCATGACGTCTATGTTTTGAGAACATCCTTTAGGGTCATGACGGTGTTATAAATATCCTCGTATGAATTATACAAAGGGGCCATACCAAAGCGCATCACATTGGGCGGGCGGAAATCAGCAACCACGCCTTTTGCTATAACCTCGGTCATAATTTTTTGCGCTTCCGGGTGGGTAAAGGTTACCTGACTGGTACGCTCCACCGCGTTTTCAGGGCAGGCAATGGTCATCGACCGGCAATGGTCTTTAACAAGCGCTATGAAAAGGTCTCCCAGCTTGCCGGTCTTTTCGCCGATCATTTCCATATCCACGCCCGCAAAAACATCCAGCGCGCTATCGAGCGCGGCGGCGCCAATGACAAACGGCGTGCCTGTTAGTTGCCGGCCAATGCCGTCGACCGGTTCATAATCACTTGAAAAGTCGAACGGCCGGACGTGGCCCATCCAGCCCGCCAGCGTCGGCAGAATATTATTTTGATGTCTTTCTGCAACAAAAATATAGACCGAACCGCCGGGGCCGCCGTTTAAAAATTTGTAACCGCAACCGATCGCCAGATCGACGCCGCAGCCGTTCAGGTCAACCGGCAGGGCGCCCGCCGAATGGCTCAAATCCCAAACCGTCAGCGCGCCGAACTCTTTAGCCTTTTTCGTCAAGGCCGCCATATCGTGGCGCACCGAGGTTTTATAATTGGCGTGGGTCAGGGTCAGGATATCAATCGTTTCATCCAGATTATCCATCAAGGCATCCTTGGCAACCCGCTTGAGCGTCACTTTACCTTCTGAATCGCGCTGGATCGCATCCAGGACATATAAATCGGTTGGGAAATTCCCTTCTTCGGTCAGGATTGTGATAGTCCCGCCCTTCAATTGCATGGCGGCGTGGATCGCGCGAAAAAGATTTATCGAGGTGCTTTCGGTAACCACCACTTCGCCAGCTTCTGCACCGATCAAGGTCGCTATTTTATCGCCGACCTTACCAGGAAGCGCGACCCAGGCGTGCTTGTCCCAGCCGGCAATGAGTGACTTGCCCCATTCGTTTTCAGTCACGTCCCGAATGCGCTCCCGGACCGCATGGGGCAGCGCGCCCAACGAATTGCCATCAAGATAAATAATCCCCTTGGGCAAATCAAAAAGATCGCGTTTACCGGCAAGCGGATCTGCGGCATCCATTTTTTTGATATCTTCAAGTGAAATTGTCATAAAAACCCTTACATTCTTGTTCTAACAGACCATAACTCGGGGAAAAATGAATGCGACAGCGCTTTTGAGAGGTAATGCACCCCTGAGGATCCCCCGGTGCCGCGCTTGAAACCAATAATCCGCTCGACCGTTTTCATATGGGCAAAGCGCCACTGCTGGAAATGGTATTCGATGTCGACCAGCTTCTCGGCCAGCTCATACAATTCCCAGTATTTTTCGACATCCTTATAAACCCGCAGCCAAGCCTCCTCGACCCCTGTCGAGGCGGCGTAATCCTGGCGCCAGTCGCGGTCCAGGCGATCGGCCGGAATGTCAAAGCCACGGCGCGCCAGTAATTGCAGCGCCTGGTCATAAAGCCCTGGCGTTTCCAACAGGGTTTTAAGAAATTTATGGTTTTCAGGGGCGTTTTTATAAAGCTCGAGAAACTTTTCATCCTTATGGCCCAGCGAAAATTCAAGGCCACGATACTGAAACGATTGAAAGCCCGAGGACTTGCCAAGGGCGGGCCGGAATTTTTCATAATCAAACGGCGTCATGGTCGCTAAAACTTCCCACGATTGCTTGAGCTGCCCCTGGATGCGCGCCACCCGGCTGAGCTTTTTAAAAGCCGGGCTTAAATCGTTGGCCTTGATATCCCTGGTCGCGGAAGAGATTTCATGCAGGCACAGCTTCATCCACAGCTCACTGGCCTGGTGGATAATAATAAACAGCATTTCATCGTGCTCATCAGTTAGCGGGTGCTGGGCGTTTAAGATATCTGTCAACTTCAGGTAATCGCCGTAGGACATGTCCTGGTCCCAATGGATTTTTTCATCGCCAAAGGCGAGCTCTGATTTCGCTGGTTTCTTATCGTCGGTCATGGATTTTCCCTCATTTATCCTAAGATTGCCCTGTACCAGTGGAGCCATCAAATGTAAAAGCCATTTTAGGGGTAAAACGCTATGAATAAAGTTGAATTAAGGGGCGGATGTTATGTTCTGGGGGGCGGCGCCCCTATCAAGGACCTTTTTACACCCTTGATTGGTGCCGATTTTGGCGCCCGGCACCTGTCGCAAATGGCGCTTAAACTGGATGATCCCTCGCCGGTTTTCCAGTTTGGCAGCTCAGACGTTCTGCTATTTGTTATTGAGGGCACCGGCCAGGCTGAAATCGGCGGAAAAAAATTTGGGATTGAGGCCAGAAGCGGGCTTTATATCCGCCCCGGGGAGGCGTTCCAGATCACCCCAAAGAGCTCCATCAAGGCACTTTTAACCATCTGCCCGGAAGAACCAACTTTTCGTGTCCTTAAAACCATGCCTGAATTCTTTGATGCGGATCACCCGGCCCGCCATGTCGGCATCGACCATGATAAGCGCGAAGCTATGGGGGATCGCTTTTTCCAGGTGCTGGTTTCCAAGGGGATTGGCTCGGAAAACGTCACCCAGTTCATCGGCGAAATCCCGCTTGGCAAAGCCCCCAGCCACCATCACTTCTATGAAGAGGCGCTTTATATTCTGGAGGGCGAAGGCCGAATGTGGACCGGGGATAAAAGCACCCCCGTCCAGGCCGGCAGCATTATCTTTTTACCAGCAAAGCAGGAACATTCGCTGGAATGCACAAGTGAGGTCGGCCTCAAGGTCGCCGGCCATTTTTACCCGGCAGGGTCGCCAGCAGAGAATTACTGAATTAAGAGCTGGGCTTAAGGCCCAATCGTCATTTTTTCTAGTCTTTTTTCTTCTTTTTGTCGTCTTCTTCTTTTTTCTTTTCTTTAGAGGTGGCTTCGCGGGCTTTATCATCGGCCTGTTCGGGCAGGTCTTTTTCTTTCACAACTTCATCCCCGTCATCTTCGCCTGTGCTGACGGTCCCGCCGAAAGGAACATCACAAGGCTTACAAGGAACGCCTTTTCCGCCCAACAAACCCTTCATAGGATCGCCAGAGCCCTTGGGAGTGTCATCTTCATCCCCATCGCCGTCATCCGGTGCCTTGATCGCTAGCGTCTCGAGTGCGACCTCATTGCCTGTTGAATTGAGGCCTTGAGCTTCATCCCCATCGCCGTCTTCATCGCCAGGGCTTTTTTTGCCTTTTGCCCTGGTCCTTAGTTCCTCGTCTGTCTCGTCTCCCTCAACAGCGACTGGTTTGGTTTCTTCGGCAGCTTCTTCTTCATCAGCCAGCGTAATATTAGAAAAGCCAACCAGCGCGGCTATTGAGACGCCTGAAAGTAGCGCAATAATTTTTTTCATGATTTTTCTCCCTGGGTGTTGAGGCACACCAGTATAAGGGGAACCGGGTTTTTCCGCAAATGCCGGGCGGGTTATAAAAAAAGCACGAATCTTTGCTCCAAGGGGGTTTTTAGGGTAAGTTTGAAAAGATCAGGGGTTTAGGTCTCCCCGAGACCGTTAACCGATCCCCAAAAAGGGTCAAGATAAATGTCTAAACTAACAACCATTCTGGTTATTGCGTTACTGGTTGCGCTGGCGGCTTTGCTGGTTTTGTATGCCGCGGACATGACCTACACAAATCCGGCCCAATAACTCCCCTTAAAAGCGGCGATAAAATTAATAATTAAAGGAATGATCATGGCACCTATCAAAACTGCTTTAATAGGATTTATCTCTTTATTTTTGGTTTTCCCGGCCCAGGCCGAAAACTGGGTTGAAGTGACCGCCGTGGGGCAGGGGCAAAGTTTTTATGATTCTGACAGTGCTTTTGTGGATTATTACAGCGGGCTGGTGATTGTTGAAATGGCCACCTGGTTGGCTGAAAATGACGATTTTTCATACATTATGGAAGGCTTTGATTGCTCCCGGTGGGAATTTTATTTTGTTGCCTTATCAACCCCTGAGGGCTGGCAATATGATGTTAACCAGGAGTTTGGGGTTACCCCTCTTGGGGATCCAACCAGCCCCCTTTCAAAAGCCGCCCGGTGGGCCTGCGACAATTACAACCTCTTCCCGAAGAATAATTTGCCGTTTGTTTTTGAACTTAGCCGTTAGGGGGGACTTGAGAATTTTTGAGAGGGCTTTAGAGCCCGGAAAGGCTAAATTGTTAGCATTACCGACCAGATTTTTGGTGGACCCAGATTTCTGCATCATCCAGAGTTCGAAACAACATAATCCGGTCGTCTTTTCCGGCGTGGGCGCGCCACATCCGGGCGACCCCGAAAAATAAAT
>JAZFRG010000174.1:0-7224 GCA_036445535.1 Sphingomonadales bacterium | reverse complement strand
CTTTGATCAAGACATCATGACCGAGATTATGAAAAGTAAATTTTATGATCTCTCAGACAATGCCTATTTTTCTTATCTCAGGGACCAGGGCTTCCAGCTCCAGGTATTTTCCAACGAGTATCTCAATTTTTGCAAGGTTGGAAAATTTGAGGACGTTGCGTGCAATAAGTATAAATACAAAGATCTTTCGGTCTTAAGAAAATTCCAGGTTTCCACGCAGGACCGGGCGGTTATAATTGGCAACGTTTATCTGTCATTCCTGAATTATTATACCTGGTTTAAGGAAATTGGCCGGCTTGCCTTGAACCGTGGGGACGACCAGGCCGCGGATGATATTTCAGGTTATAAAGCGCTTGATTTTCATTTCCCCTTTGCGCTGGGGGCGATGGACGAATTGAACAAGCTTAACGCCTCGCTGGAAGCTGCCCAGCCCGGGGATGCTTATTTCTTGCATATGCTGTTACCACACTATCCCTACTTGGTAGATAGCGCGTGCCAGCCCCTGCCGATCTCAAAATGGGTTATGCACCGGTTTTCCGGCAACCCGTTTGATGGAAATTCTGAAACCACCCGAGACGTCCGCTATGCCCATTATTGGCAGCAGGTTAAGTGCACCAACAAACTGATGGGTGATCTTGTGGAACGCCTGAAGGGACTTGGGTTATACGAGAACACGGTCCTGATTTTCCACGGCGACCACGGCTCAAGAATTAACAAGATTGAACCACTTTTTAGTGAATTTGAAAGACTGGAGACCATGGAATACCAGGATGGTTTCTCAACTTTTATGGCGGTTAAGTTGCCCGGTACCCAAGGCCAAATTCATAGGGAGAGTATTACCTTGACCGAAATGCTAAGCGGGCTTGCGGCAAATAACCTAAGGGCCTTGCCAGATTTTGAAAAGCTAAATGAGGCCCCCCCCGAAGTTTATCTTGGCGGTATTATAGGTGAGGAATTTAACAAGGTGCCTTACCCTGAAGAACCGGAAGATTAATAATAATATTATTGATGTTTTTTTTGCATTTTTCACGTTGACTCTAAAACCCTTCAAGCCTAATCAAACGCCATCGTTTGGGAAATGTGATTTTCCCTAAAAAACCCGGCGTTTTGGGGTTTTCATAAATGCCTCTGGTGCTATACTCGCGCCGACTCTTCAAGGGGTCAAATGGGGATGAAAAACAGGCTAACTTTGATGTCCGAACCACTTGTCGAATATTTGCCGATTTTGATCTTTTTAGGCATTGCGATTGTTTTGTCTGTTGGTTTTATTGGCTTGGCTTATGTTGTCGCCAGACAAAATCCCGACGACGAAAAATTGAGCGCCTATGAGTGTGGTTTTGAAGCCTTCGAAGACACCCGGGACCGCTTTGATGTGCGGTTTTATCTGGTGGCAATTCTATTTATAATTTTTGATCTTGAGGTGGCCTTTCTGTTTCCCTGGGCAATAACCCTTGCCGATACCGGCGCTTATGGCTTTTGGTCGATGTTTATTTTCTTATTTATCCTGACCGTGGGCTTTGTTTATGAATGGCGCAAAGGCGCCCTGGAGTGGGAATAAGATGGGTGAATTAAAATCATCGAACTCCCTCAACAAAGGCCAAATGGCTGGGGACCCCTATTATCAAAGTTTGAACGATGAAATGGCCCATAAGGGTTTTGTCGTTGCCAAGGTTGATGATGTTATCAACTGGGCCCGGACCGGGTCGCTGTGGTGGATGACCTTTGGTTTGGCGTGCTGTGCTGTCGAGATGATGCACGCCTCCATGCCGCGCTATGATTTGGAGCGCTTTGGCGTTGCCCCCAGGGGTTCACCCAGACAATCAGACGTCATGATTGTGGCCGGCACGCTGACCAATAAAATGGCGCCGGCGATGCGTAAAGTTTACGACCAGATGTCTGAACCCCGCTATGTAATTTCGATGGGCAGCTGCGCCAACGGCGGCGGCTATTATCATTATTCTTATGCAGTGGTTCGTGGCTGTGACCGCATTGTCCCGGTCGACATTTATGTGCCCGGTTGCCCGCCAACGGCAGAAGCGCTGATTTATGGCATCCTTCAATTGCAGCGAAAAATTCGCCGCACCGGCAATATCCGGCGTTAGGGGCGGGGATAATTATGGCAGATTCGCTTCAGCAACTAAAAGCGCACATTGAAAGCTCTCTAAAAGATGAGGTTATCTCGGCGTCAATAGCATTTGATGAGCTTACTTTTTCTATTCACGTCGACCAATTGATCCGGGTTTTGATGTTTTTGAAAGAAGATCCCGAAACCAGGTTTCAGTCCTTAATGGATATTTCCGGGGTCGATTATCCTGAACGCACTTCAAGATTTGATATCGTTTATCACCTTTTAAGCTACACCAATAATTTCAGGGTTAGGGTTAAAATTGCCGTTGATGAAGACACCCCTGTGGCCAGCTCTATAGGCGTTTACCCGACCGCCGGTTGGTTTGAGCGGGAAATCTGGGACCTGTTTGGCGTGATGTTTTCTGGTCACCCGGATCTCCGGCGGATTTTGACCGATTACGGTTTTCAGGGCCACCCGCTTCGTAAAGATTTTCCCCTAACCGGGTATGTTGAGCTGAGATATTCTGAGAAACAAAAACGGATCGTTTATGAGCCTGTACAATTAACCCAGGACTTCCGTTCCTTTGATTTCATGAGCCCTTGGGAAGGCGCTAAATACATTCTGCCCGGCGATGAAAAGGCAGAAGGGGGCGAGGATGCCTGAGGTTAAGATTAAAAATTACAGCCTCAACTTTGGCCCCCAGCATCCCGCAGCACACGGGGTATTGCGTTTGATTATGGAGCTGGATGGTGAGGTTATCGAGCGGCTTGACCCGCACATCGGGCTTTTGCACCGGGGAACTGAAAAACTAATTGAGCACAAAACTTACCTCCAGGCTGTGCCTTATTTTGATCGCCTCGATTACGGCGCCCCGATGTGTCAGGAGCATGCCTTTGCCTTGGCTGTCGAAAAACTTCTTGGCTGTGAAGTGCCCGAGCGCGGCCAATACATTCGGGTTATGTTTGCTGAGCTGACCCGGATTATGAACCATATTTTGTGCACGACCACGCATGCCATGGATGTCGGTGCCATGACGCCAATTCTGTGGGGTTTTGAAGCCCGCGAAAAACTGATGGTCTTTTATGAGCGGGTTTCGGGCTCCAGAATGCATGCGGCTTATTTCCGGCCCGGCGGGGTTCACCAGGATTTGCCCCCGGGTTTGGCGGAAGATATTTATGCCTGGACCGAAGAATATCCCCAAGTCCTTGATGATATGGCCGAACTTTTGTTTGAGAACCGGATTTTCAAGCAGCGCAATGTCGATATTGGTGTGTTTGACAAGGCCCAGGCTTTTGAGGGCGGGTACACGGGCGTAATGCTCCGCTCCACGGGCGTCCCTTGGGATATCAGAAAATCCCAACCCTATGACGTTTACAACAAAATGAATTTTGACATTGTGCTTGGCAAGCACGGCGATTGTTATGACCGCTTTGTCATGCGCTTTGAGGAAATGCGCCAGTCCCTGAAAATCATGCAGCAATGCCTGAACGAAATGCCCGAAGGCCCAGTGTCAACGCTTGATCCCCGGATTACACCGCCCAAGCGCGCTGAAATGAAAACCTCAATGGAAGCGCTGATTAATCACTTTAAACTTTATACCGAGGGCTACCGGGTTCCCGAGGGCGAGGTTTATGTTGCCACCGAAGCCCCCAAGGGTGAATTTGGCGTGTACCTGGTTTCCGACGGCTCAAACAAACCCTACCGCTGTTCAATCCGGGCCCCGGGGTTTGTCCACATGCAGGCCATGGATGACCTGTGCCGGGGCCACATGCTGGCCGATGTGCCTGCCGTTCTGGGTTCCATGGATATTGTTTTTGGCGAGGTCGATCGATGAGCGCACACCTCAGGAATACCGAAAAATTTACCTTCACCAGCGCCAACGAAAAATGGGCAAAGGGGCAGATTAAAAAATACCCCAAAGGCCGCGGCCAATCGGCTGTGATGCCGCTTTTGACCAGGGCCCAGGAACAAAATAATGGTTGGCTTTCAATTCCGGCGATTGAATACGTCGCTGATTATCTTGGGATGGCCTATATCCGGGTGCTGGAAGTGGCGACCTTTTACACGATGTATAATCTTCGACCGGTTGGCAAACATGTCATCGAAGTCTGCACGACAACGCCGTGCTGGCTCAGAGGTTCGGACGACATCGTCCAGGCTTGTAAGGATGAGCTTGGCATCGGTTTTAATGAGACCACCAAGGATGGTGAATTTACGCTCCTCGAGGTCGAATGCGCGGGTGCCTGCGTAAATGCACCGGTGTGCTCCGTTCATCACAAATATTATGAAGATCTTACCGCTGAGAGCATGAAAAACATCATTGAAGCTTTCAGGGCAGGAAAAACACCAAGGGCTGGCCCGCAAATTGATCGCCAAACCTCCGCACCCGTGGGCGGAGCCTCGACACTAAAAGAAATGGTGGAGGGGTAAGAGAATGCTAAAAGATAAAGATCGCATTTTCACCAACCTCTATGGCCACCAGCCGTGGACCCTGTCTGCTGCCAAAAAACGCGGCGATTGGGACGGCACCAAAAAACTGATGTCAAAAGGCCAGGACTGGATTATCCAGCAAATGAAAGATAGTGGGCTTCGAGGCCGCGGTGGGGCAGGGTTCCCGACCGGGTTGAAGTGGTCGTTCATGCCGAAAAATTCTGACCGGCCGATGTATCTGGTGGTCAATGCCGATGAGGGCGAGCCCGGCACCTGCAAAGACCGCGATATGATGCGCCACGACCCCCACAAACTTCTTGAAGGATGCCTGATCGCGGGCTTCGCCATGGGCGCTTGCGCAGCCTACATCTATATTCGCGGTGAGTTTTCGGAAGAAGCGGATGTTCTTGAAGCTGCCATCGAGGAAGCGGGTAAAGCAGGGCTCTTGGGTAAAAATGCCTGCAAGTCCGGTTATGATTTTGATATTTTCGTCCATAGGGGCGCGGGCGCCTATATCTGCGGTGAGGAAACCGCGCTGATTGAAAGCCTTGAGGGCAAAAAGGGCCAGCCGCGCTTAAAACCGCCATTCCCGGCAAACGTTGGGGTTTGAGGCGCGCCGACCACAGTGAATAATGTCGAAAGTATTGCGGTGGCGCCGACGATCCTGCGCCGGGGTGCTGGCTGGTTTGCTGGGCTGGGTCGACCCAATAACACCGGCACCAAAGTTTTCTGTATTTCCGGCCACGTCAATAATCCCTGCAATGTCGAAGAAGAAATGGGCAGTCCTTTAAAAGAGCTCATTGAAAAGCACGCCGGCGGCGTCCGCGGCGGCTGGGACAATTTGCTGGCGGTCATTCCCGGGGGCTCATCGGTACCGCTGTTGCCGAAGAAAATTTGCGATACCGTCCTGATGGATTTCGACAGCCTAAGCGCTGAGAAATCCGGGCTGGGGACAGCGGCTGTCATTGTCATGGATAAATCAACCGACATTGTAAAGGCCATCGCCCGGCTATCAAAATTTTATATGCACGAAAGCTGCGGCCAATGCACACCGTGCCGCGAGGGCACAGGCTGGATGTGGCGGGTCATGGAACGACTCGTCGTGGGCGATGCCACGGCCCGGGAAATTGACCAGCTTTTGGACGTTACCAAACAAGTTGAAGGCCACACCATTTGTGCGCTGGGGGATGCCGCGGCGTGGCCAATCCAGGGCTTGGTGCGCCATTTCAGGGATGAGATTGAGCGGCGCATTGATGAGCGTCAAAAAATGATACAGGCGGCGGAGTAGGCGATGCCAACGTTAAAGATTAACGGCAAGGAAATTACCGTCGAGGCAGGCGCCACGATCCTGCAAGCCTGTGAGCAGGCTGGCCACGAGATCCCGCGCTTTTGCTATCATGAGCGGTTATCCATCGCCGGCAATTGCCGGATGTGTCTGGTTGATATGGAACGCTCGCCAAAACCCATTGCCAGTTGTGCGATGCCGGCCGGGGATGGCATGGTAATCCGCACCGATACCCCGCGGGTGAAAAAAGCCCGCGAAGGGGTCATGGAATTCCTCCTCATCAATCATCCGCTCGATTGCCCAATTTGCGACCAGGGCGGGGAATGCGATCTTCAGGACCAGTCAATTTATTTTGGCCGCGGCATGAGCCGCTACGATGAAAACAAGCGGGCAACCCCAGAAAAACACATGGGCCCGCTGATAAAAACTATCATGACCCGGTGCATTCATTGTACCCGTTGTATCCGCTTTGCTGAGGAAATTGCAGGCGTTCAGGACATCGGGGCGATCGGCCGCGGTGAACACATGGAAATTACCAGCTATCTGGAAAAAACCGTCGACAGTGAAATGTCCGGCAATGTCATAGACCTTTGCCCGGTTGGCGCGCTGACTTCAAAACCCTACGCCTTTACCGCTAGGTCCTGGGAATTAAAGAAAACTGAAACCGTGGATGTCATGGATGCGCTTGGTTCCGCCATCAGGCTGGATGCCAGGGGTAATGAAATCATGCGAATTCTTCCGCGCCTTAATGAAGACGTGAACGAAGAGTGGATTTCCGACAAAACCCGCTTTCATTATGATGGCTTGAAGCGCCAACGCCTTGATAGTCCTTACGTCAAAAAGAATGGCAAGCTGGTCAAAGCCAGCTGGAAACAAGCTTTTGAGGCCATTGCCAAAAAGCTGAAGAACCTCAAAGGCAACGAAATTGGTGCCCTCTTGGGGGAGATGTCTGATCTGGAAACCATGAAGGCCTTGAAGGATTTATTGGCCGCCTATGGCTCAAGCCGCCTCGAATGCCGGGTAGATGGCACCAAGCTTGAATCGGGTAACCGGGCAGGGTTCTTGTTCAACAGCACCATTGCCGGGGTTAATGAGGCAGACTTTATTCTTTTTGTGGGTACTGACCTCCGATCAGAAGCCGCAGTCCTGAATGCCAGAGCTGGTCAGCGGGTTAGGGGCGGAACTTTAAAGGTTGCCCGGATTGGTCCTGCCAATGATTTGACTTACCCGGTGGATGAATTGGGGGATGATGCGCGACTTCTGGAGGACATCCGGTCCGGCAAGCATGCCGCCGCAAAAGCCCTGAAAAAAGCCTCAAGGCCGATGATTATTGTCGGCCAAGGCGCTTTAATACGCGCTGACGGGGCTGCTATTCTTCATACCGCACGGGCGATAGCCGAGAAATTCAAAATGATCCGCACCGATTGGAATGGCTTTAACG
>JAZFRG010000173.1:0-3310 GCA_036445535.1 Sphingomonadales bacterium | reverse complement strand
CGGAAAATCTTTTGCGGCAATCCCTGAACACCGTCGTCGACGCCGCGATTACCGGGGCCGCCCTGTGGTGGGCCTGCGATTGGCATTTAAGGAAAAAGGGGTTGCACCTTACCCAACAGGGATCAATTGTGACCCGGGCCTAGGTTTGGAAAAATGGTGAGCCCGAAAGGGCAGAACCGGTTCAAAACCAATAACTAATTAATCGTCTTCAGGTTCTTGGCCATCTGAAACATTGGAAAAATCTTCCGGATTCCAGGTTAACCGGTAGGTCACCATATAGCCGTCATGATCTGAGAGCATTTTTCCATCTACCGGCTCATCAAAAAGGGCTTCAATAATTATCGGACGAACTTTTATCCGGTCGCCATCAATGGAACCTTGTAAATCCTGGGTGTCCAGCCACGGTTCATCGCTGTCAAAACTAAGGCGTATTTCACAATCATCGACCACGTTGGTGCAATAATAACGGGCAATTGCATGACGCCCCCTATCTCTGAGAGAGTTGAGCCGGTCCTGGTCATGTTTCATATTAAAATCCCCACCAAACAACATAGCGCGGCCTTCAAAAGGGAAGTTATCTATAAAGTTCTGGATTTCCCTGACCTGCAGGTTATGGGCCATGAGCGAGCGCTCGGCAGAAACCCCGGAGGCGGCTATCCCGGAATTCATGTGGGAATTTAAGATGTAAAGTGGTTCAGGAACCCCCGGAATTTGTATCAAAACCATCATAACCCCCTTGTTGGAAACACAGTCAAAACCCGCACATTCGTGGCGCTTGAAGGGTCGGGTATGGTTCTCAAGAATTGGATAATCACTTAGGATCGCCAGGCCAGCGTTTAATAATTTTCCAATTTTTTCCCCCTTCCAGAAACTTCTTCCTTCAGAAAACTCGGGGTCGGCATAATCTGAAATTTTTGGCGCTTTGTCTTTCGTGTCGGGACCGCCTACTACATTGGGGTAGCCACCATAACGTGCAATCGGTTGGCTTTTCATGGTAAAGGCCTCTTGCAGGAGAACAATATCAGGTTCGGTCCCGGCCGCCCTCATTTCCTCAAAAATTCGCCCTATTTTCTTGATATCTCCCCTGCGGCCGGTCCGGATCGGCCAGGGTAGGCCGGCAATGTTGTAAATAAGAACCCTGATCTCGACACTTTTCATCCCGGTTTCGGGATCTTCGATAATTTCAGGGACCTTGGCGACCTCGGTAAGCGGCAGTTCAATGGGTTTGGGAAAGGCGCTACAGCCAGCAATCAAAACACATAAAAAGCAGGAAAAAAGTTGGTTTTTCAGGTATTTGGGTTTCATTTTCGTTCCCTGGTATTGCGGTCATCTTTCCATTGGTATTTTTTTACAAATTTAGAACAGGAAACGGCTTCCGATAAGGCCACCACGCCTTTAAAAGAACGGTCAACATAACCCCCCGAATATGCCAATTTCTAAGCTTAACTCTAGTCAGGATAAATCTTGGAAATCTTGGCGCCCTCAAGGGTCAGGTTGTACATCAATCCCGTGGCACCAAAAACAAACCCGATTACCGGTTTATTAATTTTTTGGGTATTAACATTACCAGAACCATCCAGTGTGACCAAAGCAAACGCGGCTTCCCCGCCAATCTCCCAGTTTGCAGAATCGCGAAATTTTTGAAGTGATTCATCCGTCATAAATATCAACATTTGATGCCGTTTTTGAAAACCCAGCTGGAGCCCGACAGTAGCCGCGGCGGTCCGGTAATAGTCAACCGTTTCTCCATTAATCTGCAAAGCACCAGCGCCGGTTTCACCACCGACACCAATCCCGGCTTTTTTTACCGAGGGAAATATTAAAACGCCCTTGGCATTTTCAAGAAGCTCTTCAGAGTTGCCAACAAGGTTGTGGAAAGCCTCCAGAGTCTCCACGACTCCCTGGTCGATTTTCTCCTTTTTTGCAGCATTGGCGTCAGCCCCCAAGGCAAGGGAACCAAAGGCAACAATGATCAACGTGATGAAGGTATTGCGTAATGTTTTTGCCATTTTTTTCTCCTTTATTGGCCTTCCACTGCTCCCAAATGGGAGATGAGCAACCTTGCCCATTCTTTAAATAAAATATCTGCGGCTGCCTTGTTGCTTACCCGGGTGGCTGCGGTGAAAGTAATAGCGCCTGGTTTACGTGCCACCCGGGGGTCGATTGCAATTCCAATTCTATCGTTGGTCATGGAATCATAAAACTCCATGTAGAGGGTCATTTCCCCGGCATCGGCAACCACTGTCCGGCTTCCTCCAGCGCCACCGATATCCGGTGCGCGGACCACCAGGTTTATAATCGAAGGCCTAATGATCAGCACGTCTTCCCCGGTTACATCCACCACATCGTGGCCCTTTCGTTCCATTTCCTTGATTAAAACCTTCATGAATTCGGCCGCGACCTCTTGCTGGATTCTTTCCATGTCTTGTGCGGAAACCCGTTGTGCCAATCCTGTGGCTTGGCGGTTGAAGTCCCGTTGCCAGTTTTTTTTGAAAGCAACATAAACATCAGCAATTGCTACGCGTTTATAGATTTCCAAAGTGGCGCCTGGGTCCATGTAAACCACTTTAACCTCGGTACTTTCAACCAGAACCAAGCCGTCATGGGTGGTCTTGGGAAGGTCTTGCGCCTGAACCGAGGTTACCCCTGCGGCTATCAAAAAGAGCGCCATCAAAGCAGAAATTTTGGATATCGAACGCAATAAAAAAATGTTCATTATTTTTTCTCCACTATTTGTTTTTAGGTACTCGAATCAATTCAAAAAAAACATATCACAATGATTTAGCGAATTATTGACACTTTGCGACAAAGGAAAAATTAATAGGGTTTCTGCCCCCGTGTAGTCAAAAATTTAATGTTCCCCCCGGTATTCCCGGCTTTATCTGAATATCCTCCAGAAACAAAACAACCTCCCTCGCCCCAAGAAAACGCAAACCCTTACCTCTTCGGAAAAGCCAAATCCTGAAATCCAGAGTCTTAATCGCTGGCCTTGGAAAAATCTTCCTGGGCTTTTTGAGCGGCCTTTTCAAAGGCTTCCCGGGATTCATTAAGTACTTGATTCATGCCGCGCCATGACTCAGACCCGGCCTTTTGAAAAATGTCCAAGTGTTTGACAGCGGAATCTTTTTCCTGGTTGAGTTTTGCCAAAGCCTTCTCAAGTTTTTTGCGTTTTCCACCCGAGGCTTGAGCAACTTCCGCCATATAATAATCAAGGGTTTTTTGCCACGCCCTGCGTTGGGCAATAACACGTATTTCAAAGGATTCTTTTTCACTCATTGTTAAGGCCCTGAAAGCCTCAAGCACGGTCTCA
>JAZFRG010000172.1:0-11420 GCA_036445535.1 Sphingomonadales bacterium | reverse complement strand
CCCTGGCTGGGTTTTTCCTGTGCGGTGTCGGGAATGATAATCCCGCCAGCGGTTTTTTCTTCGTTTTCGACACGCCGAACCAGAACCCGGTCATGTAATGGACGAAATTTCATAATGTTTACCCCGTTATTTTTTCAAATTTAAAACAAGTTTTTTAGCAGTCTCTTCATAAGAGTGCTAATTGCGTGGTTGATATGTGAATTTTCCCCTAAGAGTCAAGGCTTATGGATGTTTTTAGTTAAAATAAATTTGTGGAATAATTCTCAAATTTAAGCTTGTTTTTGAAAATTCCTTGTTCAAAACTACTATTTAGAAAAACTTTGAGGAATTTATGACCGACGAGACTCATCCCCTTCTTCACGTTGCAATAATTGGTTCAGGGCCGGCAGGCTATTACGCCGCCGAGGAACTAGCCAAGCATGACCATGTCCGGGTTGATATTCTGGACCGCCTGCCCACCCCTTACGGACTGATCCGCGGCGGGGTGGCCCCCGATCACCAGTCGATCAAGGGGGTGTTTCGCCGCTATGAAAAAACTAATTTGGCCGAAAACGCCCACTTTGTTGGCAACCTTGAGGTTGGCCGGGATGTATCGCTGGCAGATTTAAAGGACCTTTATGATGCTGTGATCCTGGCGGTCGGCGCACCAAAAGATCGGATCCTCGGGATTCCGGGCGATGACAAAAAAGGCGTCGTTGGATCGGCCGAGTTTGTTGGCTGGTATAATTCGCATCCTTCCTTTGAGGGTCTTGATATTGATTTGGACATTGAGACCGTTGCGGTCATCGGCAATGGCAATGTCGCCGTCGATGTAGTCCGGGTGCTGGCAAAAACGCCTTCCGAGATGGCGATTTCGGACCTGGCGCCCTATGCCGCAGAAAAAATTCACGCCGCGCCGATTAAAGATTTATATATGTTGGGGCGGCGCGGCCCGCTGGAAGCTAAATTTTCGCCAAAGGAACTTGGTGAGTTGGGAGAGTTGGAGAACTGCGTAACCCTTATGAGCCCGGATCAACTGCCGAACCTGTCTGATGAGGATCTCGCAGCAAGGGAGTTGGTAATTAGAAAAAATTACGTTCATCTTCAAAGCTTTACAGAGATCAAGCCTGAAGCCGGTAAAAAAACCCTGCATTTAAAGTTTTATGCGATGCCGGTTGAGGTTTTAGGCGATGACAAGGTCACCGGCCTAAAATTAGAGAAAACCACCGTTGATGAAAAAGGCCGCGGCCACGGCACCGGCGAGACTTTTATATTGGAATGCCAACTGGTCGTGCCCTGCATCGGCTATAACACCATTCCCTTGGAGGGCGCAAAGTTTCGCGAAGATTGGGGCTGTTTCGATAATGACGAAGGTAAAATAGAAGACCGGCTTTATGTTACCGGCTGGGCCAGGCGCGGGCCAACAGGGACTATCGGGACAAATCGCGGCGATGGCCAAGGGGTCGCAAACCGGGTTTTGGAAGAAGTTAAATCATCCGGAAAACCGGGCCGCGCGGGTCTGGATGCACTGGTAAAAGACCGTAAACTTGAAATTGTTACCTTCAGGGAATGGAAAAAAATTGAGGCCGCAGAGGAAGCCAGCGCCGCGGATCAAGCCCCAAGGCAAAAATTTCATAAAATAGAAGATATGGTCAAAACCGCAAAAAGTTGATTTAAGTATCCTAAGACCCACATAGAATAGTACAAATTTTAAATTATTAGGAAACCCAATGCGCGATATCGGTAAATTCTTTAAGGCCCTTTGGAAAGGCATTCTCACCGTAAAAAGTGTGATCACCACGATTGTATTTTTTGCCTTTTTGTTTTGGCTAGGGTTGGCTCTTTTTTCCGACCCCGTCCCTAACATTCCGGATAAAGGGGCGCTGGTGATTGAACCGGTGGGTTTTATTGTTGAACAACGGTCTGAAAAAGACACTCTGGAAATTCTGTTCCCCGATGAAACCAGGCAGGTTCCTGAAACCCTGCTTAGGGATATCGCAACCGCTATCCGCCATGCCAAAACTGATGAGCGGATAACTTCGCTGGTTTTAAACATGGATTACTTGTTTGGGGCGGGCCTGGCCCAACTTCATTATATTGGCCAATTGGTCGACGACTTTAAACGCTCAGGCAAACCGGTTTATGCTTATGGTCTCGGATTTTCCGGCGGACAATATCTGGTCGCCAGTTTTGCCGATGAAATTTATATGCACCCTATGGGCTCGGTGATCCTGACCGGCTACGGCTCCTACCCTCTTTATTACCGCGAGGCGATCGAAAAGATCAAAGCCAAGGTCCACGTTTTCAGAGCCGGAACCTATAAAAGCTTTTCTGAGCCCTACACCAGAGACAGCATGTCCGATGAGGCTAAAGAGGCCAATCTGGCTCTTGTGACCTCACTTTGGCAGGATTTTGCGGCCCAGGTTTCGACCTCTAGAGGAATTAGCCCTGAAGCACTGGACGCTAGTTATGGCACGTTACCCAAGGACCTGGCAGCACACGGCGGCGATTTGGCCTTGCTGGCCCAGGACCAGGGGTTTGTGGATGGCCTGATGCGCGAAAGCGAATGGGAAAGCTATATGGCCGGGATCGTCGGTGAAAATGGCAGCTATTATGGATATTCGGCGACCAGCTTTTCAAATTATTTGCTGGCCACCGAGGCGGCCCGCTTAGGCAGCGGCGATCAGGTAGCGGTGGTTACGGTTAGCGGGGAAATAATTTTAGGCGAAAGCGGCCCCGGCCAGGCAGGCGCCTTTACCGTAATCCGTCATCTGCAAACCGCGCGCTACGATGACAGTGTAAAAGCTGTGGTTTTAAGAATCGATAGCCCGGGCGGGGGCATGCTAGCCTCGGAACTAATCCGCGAAGAGGTAGAGCTTTTAAAAGAGGCTGGCAAACCTGTCATTGTCTCGATGGGTGCGGTTGCCGCCTCAGGGGGCTATTATATTGCTGCCCCTGCGGATGAAATCTGGGCCCAACCAACCACAATCACGGGCTCAATCGGCGTCATCGGCATGGTGCCCACCTTTGAGGGCTCGCTTGATGCCATTGGCATCCACTCAGACGGCGTGGGCACAACCCCGCTTTCCGGCGATTTTGGGTTTGGGCGGCCCTTATCACCCCTGGCCGTGGAATTGTTCCAGCAGTCGGTGGAAAATTCCTATTCCCAGTTTATTGAGATGGTTGCAGAAAACCGTGCCCTAACGCCCGAAGATGTGGATGCGGTGGGTCAGGGCCGGGTTTGGACCGGAACCGCGGCACAAAGTTTCGGCCTTGTCGATAATTTGGGAAATTTTGAAGATGCCGTGGCCGCGGCCGCGTTTAATGCAAACCTGTCCACGTTCACCACCCACTTTATTGAGGAAGAAACTGATTTCTCCAAGGGCCTGGTTGAATGGTTTTTTGCCAAGGCTGGCCCGGAAACCTTCCAAACCCGTGAAGCGCCTTCCCTGGCTAAAATCCTGCTTCATGACCTGGAAAAAGCTTTTAATGCGTTAAGCGCCTTCAATGATCCGGGTTCAGTCTATGTCCTGTGTGAGAATTGCGAGGTCCGCTAGATGAAAAAAAACCTTAGCCCCGAACAGCACAAGATACTCTGGGAGGGCGCCACCGAAGCACCCTTTTCCGGCAACCTTTTGCACAACAAGGAGGATGGCACCTATGGCTGTGCGGGCTGCGGCGCGGCGCTTTTCTCCTCGGATAGCAAATACGACAGCGGCTCCGGCTGGCCTTCTTTTTTCAAGCCAATTTCCAAAGATGCCATTTTGGAAATTCAGGATAACTCAATGGGCATGGTCCGAACCGAAATTAAATGCGCTAACTGTGATGGCCACCTGGGCCATGTTTTCCCCGACGGCCCGGAAGAAACCGGGCAACATTACTGCATTAATTCCCTAAGTTTGGATTTTGAGGGGGAGGATTAAACCTCAGCTAACCCTACCAAAAAGACGCCGGCAAGCATAACCGAGACCCCAAAAGCGTAAAAGATGCTGATCACGACAAATTTCCCCGCGGTTCTAAGCCAGCCATTCTCGTAAGAATTTTTCAGGGATAAAAACATGAAGATGGGAAAGCCCCATGCTGAGAGGACCAGTCCGGCGTTTTGTGCCCATTCCCCAAACAGCGCCTGGGCAACCAGAAAGAAAGTCAGAAAGAAAAACAGCGCCGTGTGAAAATGCAGCGAAAATACCATTTGATTTAGGACAAAGTGTTTCTTGTCCCAGAAGAAAAACCGCAAGAAAAGGCCGAACATCGGGACGAAGACGATCATCACCCGGGGCAGCCAGATGTTGAGCGAATTGTTAAGCTTTCTAGGGTCTTCAGCAGCCCGAACAAAGCCATTTTGAACGCGCCTTAAAAAATCACTAAGGAAACCGGCATCCTGAACCGGCTGGGCGATTTCAAAAAAATCGTTAATCGCCTTGGCATCAACCTCTTCCTCCAACTCGTCTCCCAAAGGTGCAAACATTTGAAGGTTGGGCAGGTATTGAAAGGAGGACCCCTCAACCGCCAGAAAACTGGTAGTCCCGGTCACCGGGCGAACCCGGATTTCTTCCCTGACCCCCTCCAGAATTTCAATTAACCGGGGTTCCCGGTCTTGATCAATGGCGCTCGCTATGCGCCCTTCAATATCCGCCAAGGCCTCTTGCTTTTCCTCCTCTAAAAAAACCGATTCGGTGGCGACCATCGAAAGCTTAAAGACCGCAACATCCAGAATCGCCAGAGCAGCAAAGAAGGCTACTAGCGAGATCAGGTATAGCCGGATCGGCGGGGCGTAGCTGGCGCGCCTACCCTTAAAATAATTCCTCGTCATCAAACCCGGCAGAATAAGAAGATGAAAAAAGGTCCGCCACAGCTTTGATTCCGGCGAAATCATCTGGTCGGTCATATCCTCGAGAAATTCCCAGTAGGGATTCTTTCCGGTGAAATGGCGCTGGCCGCACACGGAACAGTAAAGCCCGTAAAGGGGGGAGTGGCAGTTTTTGCAGGTTTGGCCGCTTAACGACAGCTGGGTTTTAGCCGGGGGTGTTTTTTTCCCGGCCGGGACAGGAAGTTTGCTTTTAAAATTTTTAATCCAGTCCTTCACCGGCCCCTCCGCTCAAATAATGGTAACCTACATCATACGCTCAGAAAAAGCTTTTTCCTTTGTCAGGCCTCGGACAGGCTTAATACCAGAACCGCAAAAATCATAAGGGAAAACCCAAAAGTATAAAAAATCGAGATCAGAATGAATTTAAAGAAAGTCCTGAACCACCCCTGCCCGGTTGCGACCTTTAACCCGACCATGAAATAAAGCGGAACCGCCGCGGCAAACAACCAGGTGCTAACGCTGGAGCCCAAATAAACCTGAGCCAAAACGAAAAAAATTAAAATGAAAAAAATGTACGTGTGGAAATGCAAGGAAAACACCAGGTGGTTAAAAATATAGTGTTCTCGTTTCCAATAATAAAAACGCAGAAAAATTGCTGTCAGGGGGATAAAAATCAACATTATTAGGGGCACCCAGTTATTTAGGGCGTTATTTAGACGGGTTGGTTCCCGGGCGGCATATTTCAGACCCCTTTTTACCTTGGTTCCCAGATCTTTAAAAATCCAAAAATCGAGATCATCATCGCCCTCATCAAACCCGAATTCCTGTTCAATAAATTCTTCGGGCAGATACTGGTCGTTTTCATAAATTTCAGTAAACATTTCCACATTCAGGGAATAATCAATAATCAAATCCCCCTCGGCTGTTTTCCGAACCGCTTCCTGATCCGGCCGGGCAAGTTGTTCCCGGCGCCAGGTTTCCAGATCTGCAAGATCCAATCTGGCATCTTCAAGATCATCCTCAAGGTCTTCAATATCAAAGACACTTTTCCCGTCCGAATCCGCCAACGCGATCTCAAGGTCGCCTACATTTTCGGTCAGCGCGTTGAAACGTTCCTGAAAGGTAATCGGTTCCCCGGTCATTTTTAGAATGGCAACATTAAAGACACTAACCGTCAAAAAGAACATAATGATCGAGACCAGAAAAAGTCGAATGGGCGGCAGATACCGAATGCGCTTGCCCTGAATGACATCCCGGGTCATGGCACCGGGCAGGAACAAAAGATAACCCATGGTCCGCCAAAATTTGGAATCCCGGGTGAAAAGATTATCAGAAATATCTTCAAGGAAAGTCCAGTAGGGACGGCGGAAGTCTGAATCCTTCTGGCCGCAGTTGTAGCAAAACTTGCCGGACATTTTCTCCCCGCAATTTAGGCAAAATTCATGAAACATGCCCTTTTTGGCTTTAACCGGGGGGGTTTCCTTTCCCATTTCAACCTTGGGAGCGTTACCCCGGCCAATTTCCTCAAGGCTTTTACCCATGGTATCGAGGGTAAACTTGACCTTCCGGGGTTTTTTGGATAACCATTTTTTTTTGGTCTTGGGTTTTTTAACCTGGCGTTGCAGAAGCAGCAAAAGGTATCCCTTAATCTGATTTCCAAAACTTTTTAACATTGTTCCCCCAAGCGGTTTCCTCCAACCCAACGGCATCATAGGCCAGAAGGTTCGGGTAGGTAAACTGTTTAGGGTCGCACCCCTTAATATTACCCCTGCTTTCCCGGTCTTTTATCAATTTATAAAAATTTGACAATATTCTTGTCTTTTCGGGCTTTTAATGTCATTAAAAGATATGGCCAAAACTATAAATATGGAAATTGTTTTTTCTTTGGAGAAAATCCACCGGCTTTTAAATTCTAAAAAAAAGGGCTTGGCTAAGAAATTTGGCTTAACCCCTGGCCAGGTCGACGTTTTGAGATTTGTTGGGTCAAAGGACCAAAAAACCGTTCCCCATGTTGCCAGACGCTTAGGCGTTTCCCGGCAAAATATTCAGGTAATCGTAAATAAATTAATGAAAAAGGAGCTGGCTTTCACCATCACCAACCCCGACCACAAACTTTCCTCTTTTATTGCCCTTACGGAAAAAGGGGTCAATGTTTCGGTTGCTCTTAGTGACCATGAAAGAGAAATTTTTGAAAAGCTTTTTGAGGGAGTTAATATAGGAGAAAAAACCCTGCTTCTAAGGGTGCTAAATAATATCCAATAAAAAAGGCCCCGTCCGGGACCTTTTAATTTTTTTTAACATCGATTAAGTCGACTCCCACTTGGGATACATTGTGCCCGTTTTTTCTTTCTGGCCTCTTTTTTGCAGTCCTTGTAAATCTTTTTGGCCTCTTCCCTGTCCTCGGCAGAAACTCCTTTGTCTTTAGAGGTAACTTTTGCGGCCGCACAAAATTCTTCTCTTTCATTGGCCTTATTTGCCTTTGTGGTTTCCTCCTCCTGAGCAAAACTAACGCTAGGCACTCCGGCCACAGAAATAGCCAAAGCTATTACTAAAAAAAACTTGAAAAACTTTATCATTCTAACTCCTCTTTAAATAAAATTATTTATTCATACTTTCCAACCATGCAGGTTTTTTACAGTTTTAGAAAGTAAACGAATTATAAAATCTTTGTGAGATTTGGCTGGGGCGGCAGGGATCGAACCTGCGATCACGGGATCAAAACCCGATGCCTTACCGCTTGGCTACGCCCCAAGAAATCAGATCGCCACCATAAAGCACAGGGCAAATTTTCTGTAAACCCCAAACTACCCCGAGAACAGTAAGAATGGTGCTCTTTTGGACAGCCGGGTTTCCGCCACCCACCATTTGGGGTGTTCGCGGGCCAGCCAGGCGGTGGCTTTTTCGCTTTGTCCCCGGTTTTCAAAAACTCCAAAACAGCTGGCCCCGGATCCAGACATGCGGGCTAAAACATTTCCATCGCAACCCTCTAAAGCTCCTAAAATTTTGGCAACATCCGGGGTTAAAGCAATGGCCGGCCCCTGCAAATCGTTATGGGTCTCGGTTATTAGCCTTTCCTGACTTTCATTAATGTCAGGGGTTAAATCTAAAGGGGGGGTAAAGGGCCGGTTAGCTTCCATGAAACTTTTAAAAACCTGAGGCGTTGACAACGGCCGTTTTGGGTTCACCAAAACCACTTCAAGGTCTTCAAATTCTTCCAAGGGGGTAATTTCCTCGCCAATGCCGGCGACAAAACAGGCCCCCCCTAAAAGACAGGCCGGGACATCTGCCCCCAGGTCCAAAGCCAAATTAAACAAGGCATCTTCATCAACCTCGGTTTCCCACAAAATTTGCAGCCCCTTTAAAACCGCCGCCGCATCAGAAGAACCTCCGCCAAGCCCAGCGGATAAGGGAAGATTTTTCTCCAAAGTAATTTCGGCGCCTTTGCCAGACGATATTTTGGCAAGTTCAGTGGCAGCTTTAAAAACTAGGTTTCCTTCACCATCACAACCCGCCCGCTGACAAATTTCCTTAAAAGGACCGGAAACCTTAAAAGAAATATCCTTGGCTTTTTTTAAGGTAAGCTTGTCGCCAATATCAGCAAAGGCAAACAGGCTTTCCAACAGATGGTAGCCATCTGGTCTTCTGCCAACGATATGCAAAAACAAGTTTACTTTTGCTGGTGCCAGGACGGTAATTTCTTTAATATTTGAAGCGCTCATAAATTGTCTTTTTGGTCCGGATCAGGGTTTAAACCGGAAATCATTTTGCTTTTTAATTTATCCAGAACGTCTTGCTCGGGTTCAAGCCTTAAAGCATGGTTCCATTGGAATCTTGCCTCGCGTTCACGGCCCACTCGCCAATAGGCATCACCCAAATGGTCATTTAGGATTGGGTCTCCGGGCTCAAGACTTACAGCCCGTTCCAAATTTTCCACAGCTTCCTCATATTCCCCCATCAGGTATTGGGCCCACCCCAAACTATCAAGGATAAAACCATTGTCCGGCCTTTTGGCCACGGCTTTTTCAATCATCGCGCGGCCCGTTTCCAAATTCTCCCCACGATCAATCCATGAATACCCCAGATAATTTAAAATATCGGGATCCTCAGGTTGATATTCCAGGGCTTTCAGAAAATCCGCCTCTGCTTTCTCCCACATATCCAGCCGCTCATAGGCAATCCCTCTGGTGAAAAGAAAAAACCAGTCCTCTTCACCCAAAGAACCTTTTAATAAAGCAGCCTGCTCATAAAAAGGAAGCGCCTCAGCGTATTTTTCACCCGATCTATAAAGATCTCCAATAGCCACAAGCCCATCAAAGCTTTCACTATTTTCCTCAAGATATTCTTTTATTAAAGAAATCCCCTCTTCGCCCCGATTATGAAAGTTCAACACCATTGCTCGTCTAAGGAGCGCGGTTTCCCCGAAAGGTCCTTTTGCATTAACTTTCGAATAGGCCTCTAATGCCAGGCCGGGATAGGGCTCGGTGCTTAGCATATTCCCTAAAAAAAGCAGACCTTCATCAAAGTCCTTGTCGAGGAAAAGCGCAAACCGGGCATAAATAACCCCGGGGAAAAAGGCCTGTTCGCGGGTTAATTGGACGCCGGTTCTAAGCAAGGCCATGGCCAAGGCCTTATTTGGATCATCAACAATTGAGGCTGGTTTTTCACCCGCTTCATATCTGGCAAGTGCATCCCTTAATTGCAGGTTTGTGGGTGAATTTGTTTGAAATTGTTTATAAAGCTCTTCAGCCTCCTGACCTCGGTCGCGGCGTTGCAAAAAAGCCCCGTAGGCAAAAAGTGGTTGCAAGGAGGTGATCTCAGGGCGGGCCAAAAGTGCCAGGTAAGCGGCTTCTGCCTCATCAAATTTACCTGCCTGGTCAAGCATAAAGGCAGCGTGTTCGGCATAAAAAGGTTCGAACCCCGGGTTGTCTTTTAGCGCGGCCATGGCTTCAAAAGCCTTTTCAGTTTTTTTGTCTTCTGCCAACAACCAGGCGCGCATTAAAGGCCCGGCTAGAAGATCAAACCCCAGCCCCCTGGCCATTGCCAAATGCCGTTCCATTTCCCTGGTTTTACCCCTTTTGAAGGCATGCAGCGATAACAGCATGGCGCTTGAAGAATGTTCCCCATCCAGGGTTTGCAGACGGCGGGCAAGTTTTAAAGCGCGATCGAAATCACCAACATAAATAAAATAGGTAAAGGCCTCTTCCAGGACCTTTAGATTTTCAGGATCATTTTCCAAAACCCGCATATAATTAACGGTGGCGCGCTCAACATCCCCAATCTGGCGCGCATAAATGGCGGTTAGGTAATCTGAACTCGAGGGATTAAGATTTTCCACAACCTTGTCGGTGGCGCCGCCTAGGGTTAAAAAAAGAGCGGCGAAAGCAAGAGCTTTGAGAGGCTGAAACCATTTTAGCATTTTAGACAACTCCTACATATTTGGATAATTGGGACCGCCACCCCCCTCAGGGACGATCCAGTTAATATTTTGGGTCAAATCCTTAATATCACAGGTTTTACAATGGACACAATTTTGCGCATTAATTTGTAGCCGCGGACCTTTACCCTGGTCTTCAACAATTTCATAAACACCGGCAGGACAATAGCGCTGCTCGGGGGCAGCATACTCCTTTAAATTAAGATTAATCGCAACCGCAGGATCTTCCAGAATTAAGTGCCCGGGTTGATCCTCCTCGTGGTTGGTGTTTGATAAAAATACTGAGGATAGCCGGTCAAAACTTAGCTTGCCATCCGGCTTTGGGTATTTAATCTCAGAACACTCAGCAGCTTTTTTGGTCGCCTCATTGTCTTTGTGGTTGGCAAAGGTCCAGGGGAAAAGAAATCCAAGGCCAAGGGAATTCATCCACATTTCAAACCCGCCATACAGGCTTCCCAAAACCCCGCCAAATTTGGCAAGCGCGGGTCTGACGTTCCTTACTTTTTTCAAATCTTTATGGACCCAAGAACTATCTACCGCCTCTGGATAAGAGGTTAACTCATCATAACCCCGATCCTCGCCAAGCGCCGCAAAGGCACTCTCTGCCGCCAGCATGCCGGTTTTCATTGCGTTGTGGCTACCCTTGATCCGGGGTACGTTTACAAAGCCAGCCGAACAGCCGATTAAGGCCCCACCTGGGAATGTCAACTTGGGGATTGATTGCAAACCGCCCTCATTAATCGCTCTTGCGCCGTAAGAAATACGCCGCCCGCCTGCCAATATATCGGCCACTGCCGGGTGGGTTTTAAAGCGCTGGAATTCATGAAACGGCGACAGGTAAGGATTGGTGTAATCAAGCGCAACAACATAGCCGATGGCAACCTGACCGCCTTCCTGAAAATAAATAAAAGCGCCGCCGGCGGTATCCTTGTCAAGGGGCCACCCTTGCGCATGAATAACCTTTCCTGGCAAATGCTTAGAGGGGTCAATGTCCCAAAGTTCCTTCAAGCCAATGCCAAAGGTTTGCGGCTGGCAATCCTTATCCAGATCAAATTTGTGGAAAAGCGTTTTGGTTAACGACCCACGGGCACCCTCGGCAAAAAAAGTGTATTTGGCGAGAAGCGCTATGCCCCGCATATAGCTGTCTTTATGGGTGCCGTCTTTGGCTATGCCCATGTCGCCAGTTGCAACCCCAAT